>JALXAI010000001.1 GCA_026992215.1 Desulfobacterales bacterium
AAAAAAATGGATCAACTTGAACAAAAGCTGGAAAACATTCGGAGATTGGCCGGTACCATTGAGCCGGTGAAAAAATACGGGAAAGTCGTTCGCTCTGTTGGAACCATCGTAGAGGGTGTTGGCATTGATGTGAATGTAGGGGACATCTGTGAAATTATATCCCCGGGGTATTCGCTGTCCATAAAGGCAGAAGTGGTGGGATTTAACAACGGTGAAATTCAATTGAGCCCCTTTGGTCCTATAAATGGTATCGGGTCACAGAGTTTCATAAGAAAGGCCGGGAACCAGGCGAGGGTCCGGGTAGGAGACGGATTGCTCGGCAGGGTGATCGATGGACTGGGGAATCCCATTGACCACGGGGGTGCCTTAGATTGTGAGAGTTACTACCCGCTTTATGCCGACGCGATCAGTCCCCTGATGAGAGAGCGGATCACGGAAGTACTTGATGTTGGCGTAAGGGCTATTAACGGGCTGCTTACTCTTGGGAAGGGGCAAAGAGTGGGTATTTTTGCAGGATCCGGGGTTGGCAAGAGCACGCTCCTGGGAATGATTGCCAGGTACACCACGGCAGATGTTAACGTTATTGCGCTGATCGGTGAACGCGGACGGGAAGTAAGGGAATTCATCGAGAAGGATCTGGGCGCAGAGGGGCTCCGGAGATCGGTCGTTGTGGTGGCCACCTCGGACCAGGCTCCCCCATTGAGAATCAGGGGGGCGTACCTTGCCACTGCGATTGCCGAATATTTCAGGGACCGGGGTAAAGATGTGATCCTCATGATGGATTCAGCAACAAGGTTTGCCATGGCGGCCCGGGAGGTAGGACTTTCCAGCGGTGAGCCTCCCACAACCAAGGGATATACTCCGAGCGTATTCGCCCACCTGCCCAAATTGCTGGAACGCGCCGGAAATATAAAAGAAGGAGGCTCCATTACGGGAATATACACCGTGCTGGTTGAGGGTGACGATTTTGACGAACCTGTTGCAGATACCATGAGGTCAATACTGGACGGGCACGTTGTTCTGAGTCGTAAGCTTGCCCACGAACGGCACTTCCCGGCCATAGACGTGCTGGAAAGTGTGAGTCGATTGGCTCCCGAGTTGATGGACGAAGAACATTCAGCTTTGGCAGGAGAATTGATCAGGAACCTTGCCATATACCGTGGCTCGGAAGATATGATCAAAATCGGTGCATACGTAAGGGGGAGCAACCCCGACACTGACAGGGCGATATCCCTTATTAAAAAGATCAACGGGTACCTCTGTCAGAGCGTTGAAGAAAAATCACCATTCGCACACAGCCTCGATGACCTGAGGAAGATCTTTGAATAGCTATTGCGGGAATAACCAATGAAATACATGTTTAAATACGAAAGCCTTCTTAAGTATCGCAGGTTCTTGAGAGACGAGGCCGAGCTAAAGTTCTCGAAAGCAGTCACTCAAAACAGGGAGCTCAAGCGAAAAAAAAAGACGATGCTTGCGACCATAAACAAGATGCTGGAAGATGCCCGCAACCTTTTGAAACAGGGAGTCAGTGCGGAGAAATACCGAAGTATCACGGAGTATACCGAAAGATTGAAAGAACGGGTAAGGATGCTCGAGAAAGAAATTGAAAGATCGAACCTGGAAGTAGAAAGGCGAAGGGAAAAACTGGTTGAACGAATGGTCGCCGTAAAGGTCCTGGAAAGATTGTCCAGGAAAGACTTTGAGAATTTCAAAAAAGAGATGAAGCTGAAAGAAACAAGGTTGAATGACGAACTTGTTACACTGAGGTATAACGTGCCGTGAACCGGGGTAAAATAAATAATAAGGGTAAGAAAAAGGTCATGAAACTGGTCAGGCTTTTCAGGGTAAGGTTCCTGGAAATTATTGTGATATCCATTATCGTGGTTAAACTGGCGCTTGCTGCGTTTCCGCTTCTCGCAAGGCATGATGCACCCATTAACGTGGTGAAAAACTCATTGGGCGTAGACGATGCCATTGCCAAGGAAAATACTTCCGCTTCGTCTACCGCCACCGGAACGATTCTGGCCAGAAACGGGGTGCCCGGGGACACCAGTAGCTATCTTTCCAAGAAAGAAGACGTGAACGTCCTGGATGCCTCTGGCGGCGAACCTGACCTAGAAAAGGTAAGGGAAGACCTTGTTAGAAGGGAAGCCCTTCTCAAGGAGAGGGAAAAAAAGCTGGAAGCCCTCAGGGCATCAGTGGAAAAAGAAATTAAGAGGCTCCTGGCGATTCAAAACGAGATAAAGGCTCATCTTGAAAAGAAAGTTGCCGAGCGAGAGGCAAAATCGAAATACCTCGCCAAGATGTACAGTTCCATGAAGGCTAAAAAGGCAGCCAAACTCATGACAGAGCTGGATGATGATCTGGCTGTCAGGGTGCTGAAGCTTATGAAACCCGAGGCTGCAGGACAAATACTTACATATCTCGACCCCAAGAAGGCAGCGCGTCTTACCAAAGAATTTTATTACAGGGAAGAGTAACGAAGGATTCATTACCGGACAACCAGGTTCCTTATCCGGGTGTCGCCGATAATAACCGTTACCCTGTCACCACTTTTGACAAGCTTCCCCGGATTGCCGAACATTATGAAATAGTTTCGATTTTTCTCAGGGTTGCTGGCGGATTTCAACGGTCCTACTTTCGGAGTGTTTGGAACAACCAGCCTGACTCCCGTTTTCCGGTGCAGTAAATACGGCCTGGAAGTTTTT
The DNA here is from genome assembly GCA_026992215.1 of Desulfobacterales bacterium. GTDB lineage: Bacteria > Desulfobacterota > Syntrophobacteria > B119-G9 > B119-G9 > B119-G9. The sequence goes on from JALXAI010000001.1 coordinate 2,712, forward strand.
GTCAGCAGGGAAGCAGCCCTTTCGGGGTCGATAACTCTGTACCTCAAATCAAGCATGTATCCCGCTGCTGTTTCTCTTATACCAAGTACTTGTATCCCGAGTTCCTTCACGTAGCGTTTGGAACCTCGGTTTTCCATCGACTTTT
>JALXAI010000002.1 GCA_026992215.1 Desulfobacterales bacterium
CAAAAGCGTTGACTTTAAGCCAGGGGACAGGTTCGTGCTCTACGCCCTGTGTCCAGCAGGTACCGATCAGGCCACGGCAATTGAGATCAGGGTCGAGGTGGTGTGGCACGATGCGGGCAGAAGGACGGTAGGGATGAAGGTCCTTCACGACAACGGGGAATAAGGCTCTGTGGATGCTTTACTTTTACCTGTCCCGCAAATTACTTCCTTCCTATCCCGTATTTCTTCAGGCGATAGCGCAGCGCGCTTCTCGTTATGTTGAGCTTCCTTGCCGCCTCCGATTGATTCCACCTGCATTCTTCCAGGGCTCGAACCAACATTTCCTGCTCCTTGGCAATAAGGTCTAGAGAAGACTTTTTCGCCACGTCCTTCACAGGACATTTTGCCTGAATCGATTCCGGAAGGTGCTCGGGAGTTATCTCGTCTCCCCGGCATACCAGCACGGCTCTCTCCATTACGTTTCTAAGTTCTCTCACGTTTCCCGGCCAGTAATATTCGTGCAGGGTATCCATGGCCGCCTGGCTTATGGTAAGCTTCCTGCTTCCGAGTTGCTCGCAGAAAATCGACACGAAATGCTCGGCAAGAACCGCCACGTCCTCTTTTCTTTCCCTCAGGGGAGGCATGTTCAATACCATGGTGTTTAAACGGTAAAAAAGATCCATCCGAAAACGCTTGTTATCCACCATTTCCTGGAGGTCAAGATTGGTGGCGGAAAGTATCTTGACGGATACTTTTTGCGCCTGTCGCCCACCTACAGGCAGGATTTCTTTTTCTTCCACCGCGTGCAGCAACTTGGGCTGAAGATCCAGGGGCAGGTCCCCGATTTCATCCATGAACAGGACTCCTCCATCGGCAATGGTGAAAACCCCCTTGCGGTCCTCGGTGGCTCCCGTGAAAGCTCCCTTTTTGTGGCCGAACAATTCGCTCTCAAGCAGATCCTTCGGTATGGATGCGCAGTTTATCCTGACAAAAGGCCCTTTTCTGCGAGGTGAAGCCGCGTGAATGGCTCTGGCTGCAAGCTCCTTCCCCGTCCCCGATTCTCCCTGGATAAGCACGGCGCTGTCCGTAGAAGCCAGCACCCGTATCTCGTCGCGCACTTTTTTCATTGCCGCCGAATTTCCCAGCAGCTTGTAGACGTGAGCTTCTTTTCTTATCTTCTCCGACATGGCCTGATCCACCACTTCCAGAAGCTGGTTATGATCTACGGGCTTTGTCAAAAAATCATATGCCCCCATCTTCATCGCTTCCACAGCGGTAGCCACGCTTCCGAACGCAGTCAGGATGATACAGGGAATCGCAGGATAGCGCTGATTCCGAAACTTCAATACCTCCATTCCTCCCGCCGGCTTCATTTTAAGGTCCGTTACAACCACGTCAGGCTCCCATCTCTCCAGGCAGGCGATCCCAGCAGATCCGTCCGCCGCGGTCTTAACGCTGTACCCCGCTTCTTCGAGCACAAGCTCCAGGACTCTTCGCAATTTTCTTTCGTCTTCTATGAGTAAAACTTTTCCTTTCATTTTCTCTCACCGTTCGAAACTATCGGAAATCATAAATTATTGGCGAAGCCTGTTAGGAAAACCTTACCCCGAATTTTCCTCCGAGAGAACCGGTAAACCCGTGGTAGCAAGGGGTCTTAACGGAAGTTCAATAAGTGCTACGGCTCCTCCGTCGGGATGATTTTTGAGCCTGATCGACCCGTTGTGAGCGTTGATAATCTGGTGACATACCACCAGACCGAGACCAATACCGTCTTCTTTCGTCGTAAAAAAGCTCTTGAAAAGGTTTTCCCTGTCTTCCTCGCGTATACCCGGCCCGGTATCCCTCACCGAAATACACATCCTGTCTCCCCCTCTTTTCGCCTCTATTACCACTTCTCCTCCACCCGGCATCATTTCTTCGCTGTTCTTGATCAGGTTAAACAGCACCTGGGTGAGCTGGCGAAGGTCTCCATACATGATGGGCAAGTAGCGCTCGGTCCTGCATCTTATAGCAACCCTGGGGTTATGCTCGTACGAGCTTTTCCACCTATCCACCAGGCCCGGTAACTCCCTTGATAAATCTATCTGGTGAAAGTTCGGAGGGGGTTGTTTCGCGAGACCTAAAAGGCTCTGGATGGATACATTAAGATGTTCAATCTCTTCCATGATGTACTGCAGCATCTCCCGTTGAACCTCCGGGGGCCTCGTTTTCTTCATGAGATACTGTGCCGAACTGTGTATGATACCAAGGGGGTTTTTGAATTCATGTGCCACCATGGAAGTCATTTCCCCGACCAGGGCCATCTTTTCCTGCTTAACCCTTTCATTGAAAAGCTCTTCTATCTGCCGTTTGCTCTCCACCAGTGACGCATGACGCCTCGCATTTTCCAGGGCAATGGCGCTCTGATTCGCCAACGCTTCCATTAGCTTTATATCATCTCTCGAAAACCGCCTCCCATCTTTTCGAAACCCGATAAACAAAAGCCCCGATATCCCGGCGGCAGTACCCATGGCCAGCACCAGGCTGTATCCCGCCTGCCTTATTTCCTTGAGTTCCCTTGCGAGTTCATCTCCCGCGTCAACCCGATCGGTCATGATGTAACGGACCCTCGGATCGCCGAACAAAGCAACCAGAACGCTTTTTGTCCACGGAGACGATCCGAACCGAAGGTTTTCGGGATACAACCTCGAATGCTTCTTCCCGAGCAACATAACCGCGACGGAATCCACGTTGATCTTGGCAGGCAATTCTTCAACAACCGTGGTTATAATCTCTTCCAAGGAAAGGAGCCCTGATACTTTCTTGCTAAACCGGTGAAGGAGTTCGGCGGGTACAGGCCTGTAGCGGAAAAAGAGCCTTTCAACAAGTCCTTCCATGCGCTTTTGAAGCGGATAAAACAGGATCACGCTGGCAACGAAAAACAGAAGGAAAAGTTCTTCCTGGAGCGTCTGATTTCCGAATATCCATCTTTTTAATCCGGCAAGAAAAATGGAATAAAATACGAGTATTATTACTGTTAAAAGCCCGTATGAAATGAACCTGGAAAGAAGCCTGTCCACGTCAAAAAGATGATGGCGTACCAGTACATAAAAGTAAACAAGTGGCAAAACGAGGAAAAATATTGTTACCAGCCGGAATGAAACGGCCGGGCGATCAAACAGGATATTTGGTAACAGATAAAGCAGCAGGTAAGGCGCAAAACTAATCCAGTAAGCCACGATGAGCGGCTTCAGGCGTTTTCTGTCAAAATCATTCTTCGCGTTCCTGTAATCCCACCATTCCTTAACGAAAACAGCACAAACGATGGGCACGAGAAACAAGTTTCTCATCCGCTGCAGCCAGCCCCAGAAAGCAACACTCTTGCCGGCAAGTAAAAAAGATGCTCCTATCGTCACCACGGGCGGAAGAAGGTAAATGAGGAAAAGCGGCCACTTCTTTTTCTTAAGGAGGTCCCTGTCAGGCGGGAACCTCATCGCAAAATGCATAAAAAGGCCGAAGGAAATCCAGTTAGAAAGCATCAGCACAAGAAAACTCAACGACATTACCGCAGGAAGAAGAATCGAAAGACATGAAGCCAGGGTAGCTGCGATGGACGTCGAAAAACCGCATAGCATAAATAAAAACAACTTTACCTGGGCACTTTCCGGAGCTCTGAAATAAGCAACGTTCGCGAGCAGCAGAAAAACCGAGACAAGCAATATCCGCGGACCTGCAATTCGCAAAAGCCTACCAATAGTCATCGGGATCGAATGAAGCAACACGTCGAAAAGGGTGTCGTTCCTGTCCACCGTTACGAACAGTCCCGGGGATAAGTCGGCAGGGTTGAACAGACTGCCAAGAACCTCCGGGTAGGATATGCCCCGGATTCTGACAATCAGATCTCCCGGCTTCACGGGATTTACTCCGACGGTAATTCTGGATACAAAAAGACCATGTTGCGTTTTATCTACCTGGAAACCAACATCACCCTGGTAGAAAGATGCACTGATAAAAAAAAGCACTGCGAGAACCGGGACAAGTTGAACCAGGGCTGCTGTTTTGTCTCTTCTCCTTTCGTGGATCACAAAAACGCTCCCCCCCGCTTATAGATACACTTACCGCCGAAATGCCTACCGTAAACTGTAAATGTGAGGGCGGGAGACAGTGCGGCGATTTTTGCAGTCAGCACGGGTTTTTAAAAGAATAGCATTCAATACTAAACGCTGTCAACCACTATAAACCTGCACCGGTCGCATTCTTATCAGAGCCGGCGCTTTGAGCATCTTAAGCCATGGTTTTTCCAGTATCACTCCCCTGGACCATGATGCCGCGAGTGATCCGCGCAGAACGGCGAAGCAATACCAGGGGTGGTTTTGCAGCCCTGGCAGCGGCCAGTGTTTTCCCTGTATCCATTTGCCAAAGTTTCACCGATTCGTTCCGGGACTGTGTTATAATTATTTCGCATACAGAATTTTTCGAACCATGATAAGTATGACTCACAATTTACCCGGGAAACAAACATGAAAAGAATTTTTCGCATGGCCATCAAATCGCTGGGCGCTTTCATGATGCTCCTCGTGATAGGCGTTGTCACCTGCGTTATAATCGGTGTCACCCTTGATCTCAGTTTCCTTCGCCCGGGAATTGAAACATCCGCCGGGATGGCACTGGGAAGGAAAGTCAAGATCGATGGACCGGTAGTTTTTGAGTTCTCAACCTGGCCTGCCATCGAGGCACGCGATGTGAAGGTAGAAAACGTGCCGGGAGCCTCCAAGCCGGTATTTATCAAGGCAGGGAAGGCCAAGCTCAAAATAGCCCTTTTTCCCCTCTTAAAAAAGAGAATACGCATTGCCGAGGTGGTAGCCGAAAACGTTTCATTAAACCTCGAAAACGATGTCAGGGGACGTCCAAACTGGATTCTCGGAAAGAAGGAATACCGGGGGAAAAGCAACAAAATGGAAAAAGCTACGGGGACAACTGAAGAAAAAACCCCTCGAACCCAAAAAAGAACTGTTTCGTTTCAATCGCTGGATCATTTATCGCTTAAGAACATAGAAGTCCACTACAGGGATGCAGCCCTTGGAAAGTCTGTGAATTTTCACCTCGAGGAAGTGGCAGGCGGCGCTCCCGCAGGAAAGCCAATGCTTCTCAAGATCAAGGGGAACCTGGACAACTACGGCTACTCCCTCGAACTTGACGGAAGTCCCATTGAAGACCTGTTGATGGCGGAAAAACCATGGGCGTTTACGCTTGAAGGGAGAGTTGCAGGGAAACACATCAGGGCGAAAGGCGACATGGTGGTTCGAAACCACAGGCCCCTAGTAAATCTTGCCTTCGGGATAAAAGATGTCAACGTGGGAACCATCCTGTCGCGCCTGGGCCTGGTGGAAGGCCTGGATGCGTCGGTGGGCGATGCCGCTTTTAAGTTATCCCTGAATGGAACGAGCTTGAAGGAAGTACTGCGGGAATCGAGCATGATTTTCGGCGTTCGTGACGGTAGCTGGAAAATTACTCTACCCAACACAAACATTATCGTGGACATCTCTGACCTTTCAGGAACCATCAGGGTGAAGAAGGGAAAAGCCGTGACAGTGGACCTGAGGGGCAAGATTGATCAAACCCCGGTAGAACTGAAAATTACGGGATCACCCCTGGTTCAGTATGTAAGCGCTCCGAAAGAGATCCCACTTTCTCTCAAGGCAAAAATTTCCAACACGTCCCTGGAATTTGCCAGCAAGTTAACTTTACCCGTCTCAAGCAAAAATCTCAATCTGTCCCTGAAAATAACAGGAGACAGGCTTGATGACCTTGATGATTTGCTCAAGCTGGATCTTCCCCGCATCGGCCCCATCTTTCTGGACACAAGGCTCCTTATCAACAACTCCGGGTACAATCTGTCCAGTCTCAAAGTAAGGGTTGGCAAGAGCAGTTTGAATGGAAAAATGAAGCTGGACACCGGAGGCAGCAAACCGAAGCTGGACATCAACCTCATATCAGACCTGATCAGATGGGAAGATTTTGACACCGGCGGAACGAAAAACCGGAAACGGGCCAAAAAAACGAAGGAGGTAGAAAAGACGGTTCAGCCGGAAAACCCGGAAGACTTGCACGGGAAAATGGCCGCTACAAATCGCCGAAGTCTACTGTCTTACGAAGTCTTAAACAAGCTAAACGCCTCTGTCAGGTTAGAAGCACGTCAGGTTACCTCCGGAAAGGACAGGCTTGGAAGTGCCACTGTCCGCATGGCACTTGGGGACGCTCGCTTAACAATCGACCCGATCCATGTTAACGTACCGGGTGGAGACGTACTTGTTAAGTTCAGCTATGAGCCTGCACCAACCAGCGCCACCATTGGCTTAAAAGTGAACATAGACAGGTTTGACTTCGGTATCATTGCACGACATGCAAAGCCTGACACCAACATGGGCGGACTGTTTTCCCTGAAAGCGGAACTGAATTCCACCGCACCTGACCTGGAACAGATGATGAAATATGCCGGCGGCCACCTTGATTTTATGCTCGCGCCCGAGAATTTTTCCGCGGGAATAATTGATCTGTGGGCCGTTAATCTTATTTCCGCCATCATAAACAAGACATCGGAGAAGAACAAGTCACGAATCAACTGCCTGGTAGTCCGTTTGAAAATGAAAGACGGGGTAATGAAAGAAAAAGCCATATACATGGACACCACGAAAATGCGTATCGCCGGAAAGGCAAGGATCAATTTCAAAACCAGGGATCTCGACATCTTGCTGGTGCCAAAAGCCAAGAAACCCGAGTTTTTCAGCCTGGCGACTCCAATAAAAGTTCACGGAACCTTTGATGACTTCGGTATCGGTATCGGCATTTCCAGACTCGCCGGAACGGTAATATCTTTTGTTACCAGCCCCATTCATGTACCGATCAGGCGAATTTTTTCCAGGAAAGTGGCCGCGGATGGGTATGACGCATGCATGGCCGCATGGACTCTTTCAGACAGTGATAAAAAGGAGAAAAGGAAAACAGAGTAAAACCGGCACCATAATTTTCTCCCGAGACATTCGTTTTTGTTGCCCAATGCTTTTATCCGGGTTCCGGGAGTTAGGCGCGCGGCACGGAGAAACATCAATCAGGAAGCGTCAATATGGCTGGAACTTTCAGACCACCCACATTGAAAGACGCACTCCGAGCTATCGGGGACACGAGTACCCTACCCGCGACCCTTAAAAGAGCCTTTTCGCCGGGAGATGACTTCGAACTCATTTCGACTCCCAGGCCCGGTGACTGGTTAGCGGAACACTTTGAACCTGGGCAAAGTTACGAAGATTTCGTAAGATCCGGAGTGGTCAAACCTGACAGGTACAGAAACAGGATCTACCTGCAACCCCTCGGTGATTTCGCCGAAGCCACGAGCCCGTATCTGGCAAAGCTCAAGGCATTCACGTCTTCATACTTCATGATGGATACCAAAATCCTTCCGCATCTGCCCTTAAACAACTCTATCCTCACTTCCCGCATAAACCCCTACACGGGGAAAAGGCAGGTACTTACCCTTGATGTACTTTCGCTACTGGCGAAAAATAAGCCCGGGGACGCCTCCTGTGTTCTGGCGATAACCATGGAAGACCTCTATCCCGACCCTTCGTGGAATTTTGTATTCGGTCAGGCCTCTCCCGGGGAAAAGGTGGGAATTTTCAGCTTTGCTCGCTACGACCCCGGATTCTATTCAGCCAAAAGGCCCTCCGGGCAACCGGCAATCATGTTAAAAAGAAGCTGTAAAGTGCTGGCACACGAAACAGGTCACATGTTTTCTCTCGCTCACTGCATATATTTCAAGTGCGTCATGAACGGCTCGAATCATCTCAGGGAAAGCGACGCGAGACCGATTTTTCTCTGCCCCGTGTGCCTTCGCAAACTACATTTTGCCATAGGTTTCGATGTAGTTAACCGGTACGAAAAGCTCTTGAACTTTTTCAGAAAAACCGACTGCTTTGAAGACGAAGCCCAATGGGTGGAAAGGAGGCTGAAGTCGATCCCGGCATAAGCATTAACTCTGCTACCAGTCCTGCGCCAGCGAAACCCCTTGCACGTTGCCTGTCCAGGACCCCTTCACCAAGGGCTTACAGAGGGCAACCGGTTTCAACTTTCGGTTCCCCGATCTTTTCCGCACGACGCAATTATTTTTATCTTTTCACAGGAAAGGTTGCGTTCGTCGGCCTTTCCCGATAATTAATTAAGCCCGCCCCCACCGTATCACCGGCCTTTACCGTTTTTTTGAAGTACTCGAAGAACTTTTTTCAGTATTCGTGTTGCCTCAGAAACCCTTAAACTTGAACACGTTAAATGCGTAACGTTGGCGTACACCTATTCTTTTCGACATCGGTCGTTCGATACCATTCATGAACAATTCAGGGTAGATTTCAAAAGCAGCTACTCCAGCCTGAATTTTCCCTCTTTTTCTGCTTTTGCGCTGTCACATGGGAGCTATCCGGGCATTTGAATCAAGTAATCACGAACAGGGATACCAGCCCGGCCTCATAAGGCCGCCTGCGCCAGAAGTAGATTCAAGGCAGGCTTGTTACCTTTTTCGCTTGTCGTTTTACCATTTTTTGTGATAGGCTATTAATTAACCCCGTGGTACATCCGAGTTTTAATGCCGATGTATATAATATCCCCTGGTTCCGGGAATTCGTTAAATAAAATATGAAGGGGAACTGTCCCGCAGTGATATATCGCCTGGTACTTTCTCAAGTCAGGTTTTTCAAAACAAAAGGGTTCTTGATACCTTGCAACAGGGGGATTTATACAGCTTCCGGTTCCGCTCCATCTACAGGATCTTTATAAGTTCCTCTACATTTACCCGGCTTGAAGCTCTTACCGGCTTTGGTAACGGCATGCCTGGGTCGCTTTGCTAACGCCTCATCATTAACCGGACAGCCCGACTCCATAAGCCGGAAAGGTAGGTACAAAGATTTCAATGGCTTGCCCCTAAAGTTTCGGGACCTTCTTTTTAAACCAGGTGTAGGTAAGCTTTACCCTGTTTTGCTGTTTTGGGGCGTCAGCGAATATGAATCCCGAAAACTCGAAACCACAGTCCAAGAAATTACTTTTGCTTTACCGCGGTGAACTTGAAAAAACAATTCCTCATCCTGTTTCAAATCTGTTTCGGCGCTGGCGTCGTTCTGATGATTTGGCTTGCCGTGCGGGGATTAACCGAAAAACATACACGCCCGATTGCAGCCGGCTGGGAGACAGTTCTGGCCGGAGAAAACGTCAACTCGGTGGCCATCACCGGAGAGACATTATGGGCCGGCACAAATGATGGTCTCTATGCAATCGATATCAGGAAAGCCTACTTGCTACAACAGGGAGTGAAACGGGTGTCACCAGGATTTGTGAGAGACTTGCTGGCTGAGGGAGAAGCGTTATGGGTTGTTTACGATAATGAACTGGTCAAAAGAGACGCCTCCGGGAGCCGGACAAGTTTTCCGGGTATCCG
>JALXAI010000003.1 GCA_026992215.1 Desulfobacterales bacterium
ACCACTTCCTTGAGATCCTTTGCGGCAAGGATCTCGGGCAGGATCGCCAGGAACTGGTCAAGAGAACCACCCGCCTTCCATGGTTTTCCAAGTTCCCGCAAAGATACCTTGCTGTGCCGACTCTTTATACTGATCGTTTTCAGTTTCCTTATCTTGATCGGATCCCATTGATTCATATTTGTTCACTTCCGCTCAACCGAAATACCGCGGTAAAAATCAAAAATACCCCTATAGGGCAGTGTTGTTTTTATGTGTCTCGCGGTAAGCGTTTCCAACATAAAAACTAAAAACCCACTTACCCTATTACCAGGCAAATTCCAGCACGGAAATTAACACACTCAAAAACATTTCATGTCCTGATGGAAGTATTCTAACCGGTCGCTCTTCCAAACAGAAAATTTTCTACCGTCTCACAAATTATATGCCCCAGGACAATATGGATTTCCTGTATTCGCGGAGTTTCCCGTGAATCCACGTTAAGCAAGTGATCGCAGTACTCTTTCATTGCTCCCCCATCGACTCCCGAAAACCCGACGGTTACAAGTCCCCTGCGCCTGGCGGCAATCAATCCTTCAACTACGTTCTCGGAATTGCCGCTGGTACTTATACCCCACGCAACATCGCCAGGCAACCCCAGAGCGTTAATCTGCTTTGAAAACACCTGTGAAAACGAAAAATCATTGCTGACACTTGTAACCACAGATGTATCCGTGTGCAGGGCGATGGCGGGCAGGGGGTCTCTGTCAAGCAAAAAACGATTGACGAACTCGGCAGCCAGGTGTTGAGCGTCTGCCGCACTTCCCCCGTTTCCGAAAATGAGGACCTTGTTGCCCTTTTTGAAAGCTTCCGCAATAGCCCACGACACTTCCAGGATCACCTGCCTGTGTTCTTCGCGGCTCTTTTTGTGAAGATCTAAAAGAGCATCAAAAACACGGTCAAAAATCCCCTCATAACTTGCCATGAAATCCTTTTTTTCCATCATTAACAGATCCGTTACCAGGGATTACATAATGTGTCTTGATAATCACTAAACGTCAAATATCTTTTAGCGCCATATTCGCTTCCGAATTTTCTATTATTTCACGAAACCTTTCCAGAGATTCCCTGAGCCGGTGAAATTCCTCGGAGTCCTTTACCGGGATGTTGTCCGACCCGTTTAATTCAAGGGATTCCAGCACCCGGCTCACTGTGAGTTCACATATATCCATGCCGGGGACATAACCGACCTTCGAACTGTTGCCGGAGTTTTCGTCACCGGCCACTTCGCACAGTACTTTACAGTCAACTAGCTCGGAGATTAGCATGTTACACAACCTGATCGGTATATCGAGCTCATCAGATATAAACCTGGAGGTAGGCGGTTCCTCCCTGGTGGAAAACTCTTTCACGCACAGATGGGTAATCAGCAAAGCGAGGAGTTTCCGGAAAGAAGGCTTTACGTTCAGACAGTCCGGTTCGAATTCATAGGTTTCCACGTTTTGAGTGGCAAAGGAGAGCTCGGCACCGAAGAGCACGATAAGCCAGCTGGTCTGCAGCCACACTAGGAAAAGCGGCAGGGCGGCAAAGCTGCCGTAAATGGCACCGTACTTGGACACACCGATCTGGAAGGTGATATAAGCCCATTGTACAAGCTGGAAGATGGTTCCGGCCACGACTCCGCCCACCAGCGCGGCCTTGAACTCAACCCTGGTGTTGGGCATAAACACGTTAACAAAAGTAAATAAGATCCACAGCATGGCAAGGGGCAGGAGCTTGAGGCTTACCATTATCAGGGTGCTGACCTTCCCCAGAAGTGCTATACGCTGGGTAAACTGAGTGATACGGGTGGTTATAAACACAGTGGCACTGCTGGCAGTGATTAGCAGTATTGGGCACACAAGCATTACCGAGAGATAATCGCTGAACTTTCTTTGAAGAGTCCGCCCCTTGCGTACTCCCCATATATCGTTAAAAGACTTTTCTATGTTACCCAGCAGTTTTATCACCAGCCAGAAAAGGGCAAGCAAACCGATCCCCGCAATCAGCCCTCCCCGGGTTTTTTCAAGCATGTTCCGGGCAAACTCTATGACCCGGGTCACCACTTCTTCCTGTCCCTGGAATTTTTCGAGCAGAGTCTTCGTAAGCAGCCTTTCAACGCCGAAACCTTTCGCCACGCCAAAGGCCATGGCCATCGCGGGGACAATGGAAAGCAGGGAGTAAAACGTCAGCGCCGATGCCCTTAAGTTACATTGATCCTGAACAAATCCCCTGCACGCAAGGAGAAGGATTCTGAGCTGCCTGATGAGAAAGGACTTCCTGCGCGGAAGTGATCGCAGCCTGAGTCTCCAGATGTCGTGCTTCAGAAAGCTTACACCCTTGTTTACGTCCAGATAATTCTTGAATCTTGCTATGCTCATGCACGAGCCTCACATGGTTGCCAATTGCCGGTTTCAAGCTACCTGGTTCAACCCGGGTACATTATCCACCCTGCTCCCTGATCGTGGATAGCCGGTACCTTGTGCCTACTTGCCAAAAGGTAAACTTTTTAAAAGGCCTTTCGATTTCTCTTCGATAGATTTACTCTTCCCGCTTTCTTTTTTGCCTTTTTTTCCGCCGATCATCTCCTTGATCTGCGAGGGTTCCGGTATTCCTCCTTTTAACTGCTGCTTGAACATCCCCGCCAGGTCGGGTCTGAATTTCGGCGAAGAAAAGGTGCCGGTAACCAGCACGGGTACCAGCACACCGGAACGCTTCTTTTCGTCCCCCTGTCCTTTTAGGGTGGCAACGAATTTGGGCTCAATTCTGAAGTTCAGGACTTCCGTTACCAGGTTTGCAGTACCAGATGCCAGAAC
>JALXAI010000004.1 GCA_026992215.1 Desulfobacterales bacterium
TACGCCTCACAGGACTGTCCTTAGCGAGGAAGTAGACATAGTAGTGGCTCCTGGCGACCTTGGTGAATTCGGCGTATTGGTGCATCATATCCCTTTTCTTGCGAGGTTGAAAATCGGTGAACTCCGTTACAGGCAGGGAAACAGCCTGACCAAGGTAGCTGTTATGGGGGGGTATGCGGAGGTGCTTCCGGAAAAGGTCACGGTACTTTCGCCTGCCGCAGAAAAGGCTACAGAAATTGATGTTATGCGGGCCAGGGCAGCTAAGGAACGGGCTGAAAGGCGCCTTAAGGAGAAGAAAGAAGGCATTGATTTTGCCCGGGCTGAAGCCGCTCTTAAGCGTGCTATTATAAGGTTAAAATTGGCCGAGGTGCAATAGTCCCCACTACCGTTTATGATATTAGAGGCAAGCGAGGCAAGTCTTTGACTTGCCTTTTTTTTTGCTCCGGTGGTAATATCGTGTCATGGCTCAGGTAATGTGTTTCATACTGGCTGCGGGAAAAGGTACCCGAATGAAGTCCGGGTATCCCAAGGTGCTTCACAGGGTATGCGGGCGCCCGATGCTGTGGCATGTGATCAATGCGGTTCAGGGTGCCGGTATTGAAAAGTTTTGGACTGTGATCGGGTACGGAGGTGACCTGGTAAGGGAAGAAATGGATGGTGTTGCCGCGGTCTCGGGATGGGTTGAACAAAAGGAGCAGCTTGGAACCGGGCATGCGGTTAGGGTCGCTCTTGAAGAAATAAGCGAAAGGGATGAATTTACTCTCATTGTCTATGGTGATACCCCGCTTCTTCGTCCTGTCACCCTTAAGGGATTGATTGAAAACCACATCACATACGACTATGAGCTGAGTATACTCACGGCGGTACTCGACAACCCGAAGGGCTACGGTAGGATCATAAGGGATAAAGCCGGCTCTATCATCGGGATAGTTGAAGAGAAAGACTCGACCGCGGATCAGCGCGAGATAAGGGAGATAAACACGGGTATATATTGCGTAAAAACAGCGTGGCTGGAAGACGCCGTAAAAAATCTTACCAATGATAATGCGCAGGGCGAATTTTATCTCACCGATATCGTCGGATTAATCTGCTCTGGCGGGGGCAAGGTGGGGGGCTTTTCGGTAAGCGATGTGAAAGAAATAGAAGGTGTAAACGATCGTGTTGACCTGGCATGCGCCCAGGAAATTATGGAGAGAAGGATCTGTGAGGATTTGATGAAGGCAGGAGTTACCATGTATCATCCCGGTAGCCTGTACGTGGAGGTAGGCATAAGCATCGGGAAAGATAGCGTTGTGTATCCTAACTGTTCTTTTGTCGGTTCGGTTAGGGTTGGTGAAAATTGCTTTATTCATTCCGGCTGTTACCTCAGGAATGCTTACATCGGTGATAACACTCGGGTCGGTGTCGGTAGTTACCTTGATGACGTGTCTGTTCCTGCTAATTCGAATATCCCACCTTTTTCTGTCGTTAAAGGTTGATTTAAAAATTCAAACAACTAGAATATTTATAATAAGTTATTGCAATATCTGTAAACCGCTACTTTACAGGTAAGCTAAGGAGTATTAGAGATGTGCGGAATAGTCGGGTACACGGGACCCAAGGATTGTGTATCAATTTTGATAGATGGTCTTAAAAAGCTCGAATACCGGGGATATGACAGCGCCGGTATCGCCGTTCTGGATGATGTTACGGGCAGGATAGAAGTGAGGAGATGCCAGGGAAAGATCAGCAAGCTATCCGAGTTGCTGAAGAAAAACCCGGTTTCGGCAAAGGTCGGCATCGGCCATACCAGGTGGGCAACTCACGGAAGACCTTCGGAAGAAAATGCTCACCCTCATAAAGCGGGAAAAGTGGCCGTGGTACACAACGGGATAATAGAAAATTACCTCTCTCTGAAGGCCAACCTTGAGGCGGAAGGCAGAAAATTCCTGTCTCAAACGGACACCGAAGTGGCTGCTCATCTTGTAAGCCATTACCTCGAGAGAGGATATGACTACGTAGATGCGGTTCTTGAAAGCTTGAAGGATATTGAAGGAGCCTTTGCGTTTGTTTTTATAAACGAGGACTACCCGGATTTACTTGTGGCGGCACGCAAGGAGAGTCCCCTTTTGTTCGGGCTCGGGGAAAACGGCGGAGAATATTTCGTGGCATCAGACGTTCCCGCCATTCTCAACCATACCCGGCAGGTTATTTTCCTGGATGATGGTGAAATGGTGGTGGTCGGTTCCAGCGGGTATGAAATAACCGATTTTTCCGGAAAACGGGTAGCAAAGCCTGTCTCTCACATAGATTGGAGTCCCGTTATGGCGGAAAAGTCCGGTTACAAGCACTTCATGTTGAAAGAGATCTTTGAACAGCCGAGAGTGGTGGTGGATACTTTTGGAACCAGGATAGAGGCTGAGACGGGGCGGGTGAATCTGTCTGAGACGGGGATTTCTGAGGATTTGTTGAGGTCGGTGGACAGGATAGTGATAGTTGCTTGCGGGACATCGTATCACGCCGCCCTTGTGGGGAAGTTCATGATCGAGGAACTTGCCAGGGTTCCCGTGGAAGTTGACCTTGCTTCGGAATTCAAATACAGGGATCCGATTATAAACGATAAAACGCTGTTGATACTTATATCCCAGTCGGGAGAAACGGCGGATACCCTGGCCGCCCTGAAAGAAGGGAAGGAAAAGGGTGCTCACTGTTTTTCAATCGTGAATGTTGTCGGAAGCAGCCTTGCCAGGCAGTCTGACGGTGTCCTCTACACCCATGCCGGTCCCGAAATAAGTGTTGCTTCCACCAAGGCCTTTACTACTCAATTAACGGCTCTTTACCTGT
>JALXAI010000005.1 GCA_026992215.1 Desulfobacterales bacterium
TTTACGATCCCGGCCACCGGCAGCTTGCAGCGCATGTTTACCGCCATAATCATGCCATGATTTTCCCTTGCCACCTGGATTAACGCTTTCCCGTTGACAAGGGGTGCCAGGCTGTTGGGGAACCTTTTCCGTACGTTTTCCGGACGGCATTCTACCAAGTTTTCCATTATCACTCTCCTTATTTCCCTACTGGTTACTGGATTCTTTAAATTCCGTTCGATTACTGACCTAGCATTAAATATACTTTATGACTGGCAATATTTCAACTTAACGTGTTGTATAAAGAAAAATCCGAGTCCGGTAAAGACTTGACACGAGTCTCTCATAGTTTACTTGAAAATTAGCCTCCTCGCACTGAATATCAGCTCAGCCAGTATCAGAGACAGGTAAAATACGAAAATCCACAAAAGGGAGTCCCGATTGGTCTCAAGCAGGTAAATAATGAGAACAATCCATGAAAAACCTGAAAGTGCAAAGCCAAGAACGGGAACAACGGTAGAAATCCGTATTTTCTTCCTCAGCCTGAACGCGCACAGGCATATCGTGGCAAAAATAAGCAGGAAAGTTGAACTGGCAAAAGAGGATATGATTGTCAGGTTAGCCACGTTAACAAAAATCAATGTGAGTACCGTAATTGCGATAAGGCTGACGTAGGGAATATTCTTTGTTCTTTCCCTGTAAGAAAAGGCTTTTGGCAATTCCTCTTCCATCGCCAGCACCATCCCAAGCCTGGCCGTGCCGAACAAAGTTGCGTTAATCGCCGACGCGGTTGACAATAGCGCTCCAAGGCCTATGAGCATAAACCCGGCTTTCCCTAGAAAAGGTTCTGCTGCCACTGCGAGGGCATATTCCTTGTACTTCGCAATCTCTTCCGGGAGAAGGTTGCCCACGGCTACAATGGAAACAAGAACATAAATAGCAGTAGTTACAACTATGGAGATCATGATAGACTTCGTCAGGTTTTTCTCAGGTGAATCCATCTCGTTAACAGCGTTGGGAATAAGTTCAAAGCCCTCGTAGGCGACAAATATCAGCGCGGCTCCCATCAACAGGTTCCCGAATCCCCTGTTAAAAAACGGCAAAAGGTGATCAGGCTTAATGAAACACAGCCCGGCAAAAGCGAATAAGGACAGAATTATAACCTTGATCAAAACTATAACATCCTCGCTCTTTCCAGCGGCAGCAACACCGTAAAGATTCACTCCAAGAAATATCAGCAAAATCATTGACTCCAGCACGTGATGAACTACTCCACTGTGCGAGGACGGCCCGAACATTGCGGAACCGTAAACGCCAAAAGTATAGGAATACAGGGCAAGAGTACCTATGTAGCCGACCAGTAACATCCATCCCCCCACTCCCGCAATATTCTTGTTTTTAAACGCATGTTCCATGTAAGTAAAACTGCCTCCGTCAGACCTGAAAACGAGCCCCAGCTTCGCGTAGCAATAGCCGGAAAGCATAGCAATCACGCCTCCTATGGCAAAGGCAAGGGGAGCAGCATGGCCAGCCTGAGATACGGAGAGGCCCAGCACGGAAAAGATACCACCTCCCACCATTCCCCCAATACCCATAGCAATCAATTCCTTCAAACCCAGCTTCTCAACGCTTTTACTATTTTGACCCATCAATTACTCCTGTTATCAGTCTATAC
Source organism: Desulfobacterales bacterium (assembly GCA_026992215.1). GTDB lineage: Bacteria > Desulfobacterota > Syntrophobacteria > B119-G9 > B119-G9 > B119-G9. The sequence goes on from JALXAI010000005.1 coordinate 1,655, forward strand.
AATGCCTTGATTTGCTTCCACGTTCCCTGCCACACGCAGCACACCGTCAACCGCCACGATTGGAATTGCCTTTTAAAGTGAAAAATTCTATTTTTCTCAACAGCCAGGAGTCGAGGATTCAGAGCTGCTGCAATACATACAAACAAATAGGGCATACCGCTCGGTGGTATTCCGTTCAAAATCGCAACCTAATTGTTTTTAACTTTAACCCGACTCATGGTATAAACCAAAAATTTCAGCGAAAAAGGAACTCACCAAAACCTTTCATCTTTTAATGCAAGCATCCCTGCTCCCAAATTCAACACACCATGTAACCGGCGTCAGCGTTTGTCATGAAACTTTTCGGCTACTTAATCGCCATCATTTTGTTATGTCTACTTCTTGCGACCAAAGTTCCAGGTAAATATTCGGAACCCGGTGCTTCAAGTCCACGACAACGTATAAAATCTTCCGGTAAGAATTATCGGATGTCAGAGTAAGTGCAGTAATCCGCCACAATGTGGCCGTCCTACGCACTTCAGCAAAAAAAGAGGATATTCTGGAATTACGAGGGTTCCGAACATTTTTGATCTTCTGCCACCACACCTCCCGTTTAGTTCTTGAAATTAACGAATTTCTACGAAGTACATCTTGCTATCACCGTGCACAATCATGACGTACCGGAACCACGAGCACGATGAAACAAGGCCACTACCCACTACGACGACTTGTCTAAACAGATACTCACCCGAAACATAAAAAAGAGGAGATCTTTTGATGACCGGGAGGTATCGGTTTCAAGAAGCCTTTTTAACAGGTGGTTTCACTCGGTACCGACGAAAAACGGCCTGAATTCACTTTCGTCCCACTGGAGTGCCTTATCTATCTGCCCCAGGAGCACGGCTTTCTTTTCAGGGAGCCTCCCTTCGAGGTTAATATAATTGGTGTAATGATCACTGGCGAGGTAAGTACTGCACTGCAAATTCTCGAGTAACATTCTTGTTTCTCTCAAAATTCCGTGCGGCCCGAGAAGCCTGAACCTGCCTTTTTTAACCTGGTACAGCAACAGGGTATTTATCTTGGGAACAAGAGTTCTGAGCCTTACGAAATCGGGTTCTATTTCGTTCAAGACCCTGGCCGTTTCAAGCGCGTGTTCCCCGGTTCTTTCTTCTCCACCCAGGCCCAGT
>JALXAI010000006.1 GCA_026992215.1 Desulfobacterales bacterium
TTTGTGGCCAGGGTTAGAGAGGTCGATAAAAAATGTATCAAGTGTGGTCTTTACCTGACGAGTGTTTCGAGTTGGGTTGAGCTATAACAGGTTTCCAGGTGCGTTTTCCCTGCATCCAAGCAACCCGGTTAAGACTGGATCAGCGTCTTCAGCCCTGTTGTCCGATGATGAACACCGGCGAAACGAAGACATGATCAGTGGGTTCAGGGAAAGATAATCTAGTCCCGCTCTCGAATTACTTACCTGCGAATTTAAGATAGCCACATTAAGAAACGTAGCCTGAGATACTTATTTGAGAGGGTCCCATATCTTATAACCACACATGAGTCAGTTCCTTAAGGTAACTATCCCCAATTCCAGTATACGCTAAGTGTGAGAGGTAGAGATGTTAAATTTTATATGATAAGATAGTGATATTATGTTATATGGGTATTTGATATGATTTTTCCGGTTGCTGCTCTGGTCGGTGATATCCTACAGGCAGGTATCCCAAACGTTTGTATCCTGGTTCCCGGGATTTTGATCGCTTGATCTGTCGGCTTGATTTCCCGGATTATTGAAGTTACGAAGCAGTTTTACTGCTATCTAATTAACTGGAAATGCCGGGTAGTGGCACTGGAAGAGATAAAAAGCGTTTTCATCATCAAGAGCCCGGAGGAAGGAGGTGAAAGCCGGAAAGCATACCTTTTATAACCTGCAGCTTAAAAACAAGACAGGAGGGAATGCGATGAGAAGAAGATTATCATTAATGGTGGTTATTTGTGTGGCTTTAAGCTTTTTGTTCGTTGGACGCTCCAAGGCGGCGGATAACAAACCGCTGCTTGCGGGAGAAAAAGCCGTTCATCAGGAACTGATTAACGCTATTCCGAAGGATCGCATAATTGATATTTTCAAGCTTCACGAGGTCTGGCAAAAGGCCATGGCTGATCCCGCGTATCGAAAGAAAATCTACCTCTTGGATGTCAGGACACACCCCGAGTTTTACGCTTTTCACATCAGAGGCTCCGATCACGTGAGCATGACACATGTTTACGCGCTTCCCAAAAAAATCAAGGACCCCAACAGCGAAATTTACGTATTTTGCAGGACCGGGCACAGGGCAACTTACGTTGCCGGCCTTCTTTACAAGTACGGCTACAAGAATGTTTACTGCGTAACGTCGACCGTAAAAAACGGTGTTAAATATTATGGTGGTGTTGTTGGTTGGGCTCAGGCGGGCTTTCCCTTCGTAAACCAGTTTTGCGGGGAATTCAAGATAACCAAGTACCACAAACTACTGAATGAGACCGGTGAGTACAGGCTTCGAATGTTTCATCCCTATTAATTCATCGCGTAAACCGGAAAGCATCGAGAAAGAGAAGGGAAGAACCCTTTTCTTTCTCGTATTTCGTAATGACCGCTACTTCTTCTCTCCAAAGTCCTGCTTTCACCGGGATGGCGATTAGAAAATATCTTATCTGTCAGTACGTGTTTCCGGTGACAGAATTTTGGAACCGGTGGTATTTTAAGCCGACGAAATCTTACATCTGGTGTTTTCGAGAGAAATTTTCGGAGGTTCAAGGAGGGGAGAAAGAGCGGCGTCGTGTTTTGTTTTCCCGTTCTTGAGAGCTTTTAGAAGCAGATTATTCAAAGTATGCCCCGACTTATATACCACAAAGTGACCTCTCATGGGCTTACCGTAGAGATATAAGTCACCAAGGAAATCTAAAATCTTATGGCGAACGAACTCGTTAGGATACCTCAAACCTTCAGGGTTGAGTATTCCATCGTCATCGATAACTACAGCATTTTCCAGCGATCCGCCCCTGGCAAAGCCGCATTTTTTCATGGCTTCAACATCTTTCAAAAACCCAAATGTCCTCGCCTTGCTAATTTCTTCTAAAAAGTTGTCCTTGGAAAATCTGAAGGTATATTCCTGCTCCTTCAAAAGGGGATGATCAAAATCAATGGTAAAAGAAATGATAAGCTCTTTGTTAGGGTAGTAAGTAATCTTCTTGTCTTCCTGTGTAATGCTAAACTTCCTGTCCAGCTTGAAAACCTCTCCGGGTGCCTTCTGATCGACAACACCGGCCTCTTCAAGCAGTTCAACGTAACACCTTGCACTCCCATCAAAAATGGGTACCTCGGGCGCGTCTACCTCTACAAGAATATTGTGAATCCCAAGGCCTGCAAAAGCCGCCATAAGGTGTTCTACCGTGGATATCGCATTCCCGTTGTTCCCCAGGGTGGTGCAAAGGGAGGTTTGCGTGACGTTGTCAGCAGTGGCTTTAATATAAGGCTTGTGCGGTAAATCAGTCCTGCGAAACCATATTCCGCTGTCTTCTGGCAAGGGACTGAGCATAAGGAGTACATCTTTCCCGCTGTGAAGTCCGATGCCCCTGCAATCAATTCGCTTTTTTATTGTCTTCTGTACGCTATGCATTCCCATCCCCTTGCAAAACTGGTAAGCAAGGACTGTTCCATGATTGTCAAAATCTCATACTCAGGCCAGTTTTCCAATGCGTGTAACCAGCTGGAAACACAAGAAGTTATGACGTTCATCACAAAAAAAACCGATTCCTGCCAGCAGGGTTCTGTTTTGGCTTTGCAAGTGTTGTTTTTTTACAACATAAGGAATCAAGATGTTGTTTTTTCACAACATGTGCCGGTCGATACACCGGCAAAAAAAAACCGATAAGCAGCGCTTATCGGGTATATTCGATGGCGGGGTCGACCGGATTTGAACCGGCGGCCTCCGGCGTGACAGGCCGGCGTTATAACCAGCTTAACTACGACCCCGCTCTCTAATGATGGGCGGAACAGGGCTTGAACCTGTGACCC
>JALXAI010000007.1 GCA_026992215.1 Desulfobacterales bacterium
ATGACACCTATCGGACCGATCAGGGTGGATGTTGGTTACCAGCTTAATCCGCCGGATCATTTCCCGTATTCGAGATATCACGTTCATGCAAGTATTGGCCACGCTTTTTGAGTGAGCATAAAACAAAAGCAAAAGACGGGGCAATCTCCGCCGGGATAACACGCAAATTGAAAGATAAAAAACTTCGCTTAGCAACCCTAACGTTAATAGTTATAGCCTCCTTAGCTCTTGCCGGACTACTGCTGTTGCACCTGCCCCCGGTTCAAAATAAAATCCTGGCAAGAGTACTATCTAAAATCAATTCAAGTCTGTCCTTGCAAGTCACCGTTAAAAGCTTCCGGTGGATTCCCGCTTCATCCCTTTCACTTGTAAAATTTACCGTTGCAAGGAACGGGACTTCAATCTTAAGAGTTGACCGGATAGTCGTCAATTACGGATTCAGGTTCAGGTGGCCTGAATTTATAAAGATAAAACAGGTAAGACTGATAGCTCCCAAGCTTTATCTTGAGAAAAACCAAAACGGCAACTGGAATCTACCCGTTCCTGCGAAAGGGAATCCTCTCGTTGAAACCGTGACGGATAATCGAGGACAAGAACTGGGAAAGGGGAAGGCCTCTTTGGAATACCTGTTACCCAGAAGCTGGATAGTGGAGGAAGGCAACGTTACAATCGAGGGGACAAAAGCCAATAATAGCAGGGAAGAAAAATATGCTTTCAAAAATATCAACGCTGTTTTTAGCTGTTCCCTGAAAAAAAGCGATGGAATTTACAGGGCTGACTTCAACCTGGAGAGAGCCAGTTTTTACCAGACACGACCCGGCCTGGGCCTTATCCTTGCAAGCGGAAAAGCCACCCTGCAAAAAAGCAAGCTAGACGTTACAAAAATGAACATCAACATAGGGAGCTGTTCGGTAAAGCTGACCGGAGAAGTCACACTGTCACCTGTTTTCCAACCGGCGCTAGCGCTTGAAGTTCGGAACCTCGCACCTTCAAAAGTAGCGCTGTTCATCCCGTCGTGGCCTCTTGCAAAAAAGCTTAACGCCAGTATCACCATGGCCGGAAATGCCAAATCACTTTCCATGGTAGGTGCTGCTCACTGGGGAAGGAGCTCGTTGAACTGCACGGGCACTGTAGGCATCACAGGTTCCGGACAACCCGGGATCAACATGGATGTTCTCTTTCACGAGGTAAACCTCGTAGACTTTTCATTCCCCGTGGTCTCTAACCTGAATGGGAACTTGAAATTCAAACTCCTCGGTCTGGATCTCTCCAGTGCCAACGGCAGCATCAGGTGCCAGCTCGAAAACTCCTCCGTCGATGATAAGCAAATCAAGGTTGCCAGCTTGGCGGCCGAGATTCACAAAGGCCTGATTAACTTGACCACGCTCGAGATAAAGGGCGAACCCGGTAGAGTAGCCGCTTCCGGTTACCTGGATGTTCTCGCGGGCAAGAGAAAACCAGCCCCCCCGACAAAAAACGCCCTGGCACTAAAAGGAATTATATCCGGGCTCAATTTGAGACCATTTTCTCAGGACAGAAAGTTGCCGCAAACGGATCTTAACTTCTCTTTCAACCTCAAAGCCTACGGAAAAAACAAGACAAAAGATAATAACACCCCACTCTGGAAACAATGGAACGGCAGCTGCCTGATAAAAATTGGAAGCTCCTCGCTGGACAATGTCCACGTTGCTAAAGGAAGATTCGATGCTTCTCTGGAAAAAGGGCTTCTCAAGCTAGAAAAGGCTGAGTTATACACCGAAAAAGGCTACGTAGCGCTGTCAGGCACTCTTCTCTTGCCAGGAAAAGTAAATCTCAGCTACGACACCAGCATCAAGGATCTTTCCGCAATTTCAAAAGTAGTGCCTTGGCGTCAGGTTAAGGGCGAGGTTAAATCGTCGGGAGTAATCAGGGGAAGCCTTAAAAGCCCCGGCTGGGAGGGAAGCCTTTATGCCAGAGATTTGAGTATAACCGGCTATGCCGCCAGGGTTCTCAAGATTACAGGTAAAAGTTCCCTATCGCTTAAGACCGGCGAACGTATTCTCGATATCAGTGCGCTGGAGTTTACCGCAGGTAGCAGAAAGATCAATGAAGCATCCCTGAGCCTGAAGCAGGAAAATGACCATCTTGAAGCACAGGGCTTTATCAGGTTCAACGAGAAACAGACAAGGCTCGAGTTCTCCCTGGAATCTCCCGATATATCTGCACCGGACAGAACATTTTTGATCAGTTCTCTCACGCTTGCTGATAAGGCTTCAAAATGGGCACTTGAAAAAGGTGGGGTGGTGAAAGTGAGCAAGGGGAGATTCGAAGCAAAGGGGCTCGAGTTCAAGCACCTGGATGAGAAGGTATCGTTTAAGGGAGTTTTAAACAGAGACGAGACCTGCAGATTTGAATTAGGGTTACATAACATTAACATCGGTAAATTCGGAAAGTTGGTCGGGAAACCCGTTCCGCTGGCAGGGAAGCTGAACGCTACTTTTACCATGAAAGGATCATTCGACGCTCCCGTCATGCATGCCACCGGGAGCATAGGAAGCCTCAAGTTTGATAAGGCAAATTTCAGGCCCCTTCAATTTGAATTAAACTATGAAAAACCATCTCTGGCCTGGAACATAGAGCTCAGCAATACAAAAGGAAACGTGGCAAAATTGTACGGGCACCTGGATCTCGACATCAACCTCCGCAAGCGAAAAATTGTTTTCCCGGGCAACAGGGTTTCCGGAGAAATCAGGGGAGAACGCGTTGATCTTGCAGTTTTGAAAAAGATTGAACCGGAATTTAAGGAGATTTCCGGGACTTTGAATATAAACGTAAATGTTTCCGGCACAAAGGATCATCCCAGGATTGAAGGAGTGGCATCTCTGGAAAATGTAAAGTTAAAGCTGGAAGGCTGGCAGCATTCCTTTTCAGAGGTCAACATTTTTTGCAGGCTTCAGACCCGTGGAATCGATGTCGTTCGCGCGACAGGGAAATGGGGAGAAGGAAAAATCCATTTCAGCGGCTGGATTCCATACCCCTTTGGTAAATCCGGATTACTAAACCTTGTCGCGAGACTGGAAAATGTCACCCTTCCGATTATCTATGGTGTTCACAGCAGGGTGGACGCCAAGCTACACATTGGCGGCAACAGGGATACTCCTGATTTAACCGGAAAAGTGAAAATCAGAAAAGCGATCGTGATGCTGGACGAGCTTATGTCGGATTCACAGTCAGACATAGAAGTGGTGGATAATCCTCCTAAAGAAGAAAAAGCTCCGTCCCCATCAGGCATTGAAGATTCGCTTTCTAACAACCTCAGGATGAATCTTAAAATAGAGGCAGAACCGGGGCACGCGTGGTTGAATGGAAAGGGGATAAACGCTGAGCTGGCCGGCAACCTTAATCTTACCAAAGAACCCCGCAAGTCGATCACCATACAGGGCAAGTTAAATGTCATTAGAGGCGCATACAACATGCAGGGGAAAATATTTCACATAGTCGAAGGGACGGTATTGTTCAACGGCCTTTCGCCACCGGATCCAAATCTTCACGTTGTCTGCGAATACAGGGTTAGAGAAGTAAAAATTTACGCGACATTGAAAGGGTCGGCAACCAGGATGCAACTTGATCTTTCAAGCGAGCCGCCAATGGAGAAAGTTGATATACTTGCATACATTCTCTATGGACATCCTGCAAGCAAATTATCGGCAAAAGAAGCGTCAAGTTTCGGGGATGAGGCGCTGGCACTGGTTGGAAACAAGGTTGCAAGATTGTTGAAAGAAAAGATCTTACCGGACAGCCCATGGGTGCCGGACGTGCTCACCTACAAGTCAGGGACCAGCGAAGAAGAGGGAGGAGTGGTTATGATAGGAAAATACATTACCCCCGACCTTTTTGTTGACCTTGAGAAAGGAACATCGTCAAAAGTTGGCGATCAAATGAAGATAGAGTATAAAATCAATAAGCATTTTTCAATAGAAAGCCAGATAGGGGACGAAGCCAACAGCGGGGTCGATATTTTCTGGCGCTACGATTTTGGACAATAGTTCTATTTGCTTTTGACTTTAGAAGGGAAGTATTTCAGAATATCTAATAACGTACCGAGGAGATTAAAAAATGAAGATGCAGGAGATCAGGAAAAAGGCCAAGGCTCTGGGGATAAACAGCTTTGGCAAGACAAAGGTTCAGCTTATCAAGGAAATTCAGCTGGCCGAGGGGAATTTTGATTGCTTTGGCACCGCGAAGGATTACTGTGACCAGTTTGATTGCTGTTTCAGGGAACTTTGCTTGAATCTTAACAACCCCCGGAAGAGAACGAGAAGATCAAAGAAGAAAAAACCGGCGTGAAACAGCGCAGGCGAAAAGGCAGTCAGGTAATGGCGACAATAGAATCGGAAGATATTGAAAAAATAATCAGGGCAGAACACTACGATCCATTCCGGGTTCTGGGGATGCACCCCGTGGGGAGGACTCCAGAAAATGACGAACTGTGCAGGGTCAGGGCATTTTATCCCCATGCAAAAAAGCTTTTTGTCGTTTTGAAAAACGGGGATGAAAAACCGTTAAAACGGGTAAAATCCCCGGGTCTGTTTGAAACCACCGTGAAAAGATCCGAGGTGGAAAACCATTACCGATTGAGAGCGGTTTACGATGGTGGATTCGAAAGGTTGTTCGTGGATCCTTACACCTTTCTGCCTCTTATGAGCGATTACGACAGGTACCTTTTTAACCAGGGAAAACACCACTTCATATATCAAAAATTGGGAGCTCACGTTGAAACGGTAGACGGGATCGAGGGAACCGTTTTCCGCGTGTGGGCACCGAACGCAGTGCGAATGAGCGTGGTAGGCGAGTTCAACGACTGGGATGGGCGAATACACATGATGAGAGTTCTTGGAGCATCGGGGATCTGGGAATTGTTTATTCCGGGCGTTGGCGAGGGAGCTCTTTACAAGTTCGAAGTCAAACCCGCAAACGGGGCCCCGTTTGTAAAATCTGATCCTTACGCGTTTTTCTCGGAAAGACGCCCCAAAACGGCGTCCATCGTGTACTCCCTTGATAAGCACAGGTGGAACGATGCTGAGTGGAACAGGAAAAAAGAACGGGAAAATCCGTTTGAATCACCCATGACAATATACGAGGTGCACCTGGGTTCTTGGAAAAAACCTCGCAAGGATCCGAATTCCTTTTACAATTACAGGGAAATCGCAGTTAAACTGGTGGACTACGTAAAACAGATGGGCTACACGCATATAGAACTGCTTCCCATCATGGCGCATCCCCTGGATTCTTCCTGGGGATACCAGGTTTCGGGCTATTACGAACCCACTGCACGCTACGGGAAACCGGAAGACCTGATGTTCTTCGTGGACTACTGCCATCAAAATGGAATAGGCGTTATTCTCGACTGGGTACCCGCTCACTTCCCCAAGGATGCCCACGCACTGGGAGGTTTTGATGGAACACATCTGTACGAACACGCTGACCCCAGGAAAGGAGAACACAAGGACTGGGGGACCCTGATTTTCAACTATGGTAGAAACGAAGTTAAGAACTTTCTTATAAGCAACGCCCTTTTCTGGCTGAAAGAGTACCACTTCGACGGACTTAGAGTAGACGCAGTGGCTTCAATGCTCTACCTCGATTACTCCAGGCCCGACGGAGAATGGATTCCCAACGAGTACGGGGGGAGAGAAAACTTGGAAGCCATTGCTTTCCTGAAAGAACTCAACGAGGTGGTTTATTCATACTTTCCGAAAGCCCTGATGGTTGCGGAAGAATCAACAGCATGGCCCGCGGTGACCAAGCCAACGTATCTCGGAGGTCTTGGCTTCGCTTTCAAGTGGAACATGGGCTGGATGAATGACACCCTGTCATATTTTTCCACCGACCCCATTTACAGGAAATATCATCATAATAACCTGACATTTTCCATAATGTACGCGTTCTACGAAAACTTTATCCTCCCGCTCTCCCATGACGAAGTCGTCCACGGGAAAAGATCACTGCTGAACAAAATGCCCGGAGACGAATGGCAACAGTTTGCCAACGTTAGACTCCTTATGACCTACATGTACGCACACCCCGGGAAAAAGCTTTCGTTCATGGGAAACGAAATCGGGCAAAAAGAAGAATGGAACCACGCGGAAGAATTACACTGGGAAGTCTTGCAATACCCGATGCACAAGAGCTTGCAAAACTTTGTAAAAGATCTCAATAAGCTTTACAGGCAGGAAAGAGCTTTCTGGGAAATAGACTTTGAATACCCGGGGTTTGAATGGATCGATTTTCACGATTCTGACAACAGCATAATTTCGTTTATGAGGAAATCGAAAGACCCTGACAATTTTCTGGTATTTGTCTTCAACTTCACGCCGGTGGTGCGAGAGGGCTACAGAATCGGGGCCCCGCGGCATTGTTTCTACCGTGAGCTTCTAAATAGCGACTCCAGGTTCTACGGCGGCAGTAACGTGGGCAATGCCGGAGGGGTTATGAGCACACCGGAAAAGTATGGAACGTGGCCCTGTTATCTCGAACTGACATTGCCCCCTCTTGCCGGTGTTGTACTGAAACCCGATAGTGCGAGTGAAAAAACGGCTTCCAGTTGAAAGTCAAGCAGCCTTCTCCCGGTAACAAGCCAGATCGCAAAACCAGGACCACAAACGCGATATAAGAAGTCCATCACCTGCGGTAATCCTTTGCAAAGAAACCCGCTGTGAATATTTTTGCACCTGCCCGGTATTTGTTCACCCCTGTTTACAATCCCTTTCTTTGCCTGTATATTAAAAAGTATACTCACGGTCGCCTTAGCAGGAAAACATCGTCCCTACGACAGAGAAAACCATGACAGCAGACCCTTCTTTCATGCAGGACAATTTTCTTGATCAATTACCCATACCGGCAATAGTGATCGATCCCCATAGCCTTAAGCTAATTAAAGCCAACGAGAGCTTTTTCGAATGGACATCTTTTAAAAAGCACCATACGGAAGGTGCCGGTCTTTTTGAACTGATAGCTAATCCAAGGAAAGAAATTAACAGAATCCTTTCCGAGTTGAAACAGGCCAGGAGTATCTCCTCTAGATCCGTTGCCTTTAAAAATTCAAAAGGCGAGGTAATGCTCGCACAAACCGTGTGGAGCAAGTTCAAGACCCCTGACGAACAAAGAATACTCGTAATAGTTAGAAGTTCTATTAAGGAAAGTCAAACAGACGTTTCGCTCAGGCAGCGCGACCAGGCGCTGGAAACCCTGGCATCCATCTCACAGCGCCTTTTGAGGAGCAGGAACATAGGCAAAGTGTTCAGTGACATGCTCCGCAACCTGGGACAGGTTCTCAAGCTCGACCAGATCTGCTTCGTTAAGGTTGCAAAAAAAGACGGTAAAGTAATCAAGCTGACCCTGAAGTATTTCTGGAGGAAAAAGCCCGGGGGTAAACCCGGGAATAGTCTCGAAAAATGCGATAAAAGCCAGATCCCCGGAGCCGGATTCAGCATACCCAAAAGCTGGCTCAAGGCTCTCAAAACAGGCCAGGAAATAGCCGGAACAAGGGAATTTTTTCCTGAAGCCGAAAGGACCTTCTTCGAACACTTTAACGCAATTTCGGCACTCCTCGTGCCTGTTTTTGTCGAAAACGTTTGGTTTGGTTTCATAGTTTGCCTTGACAACCAGGAAAAAAGGAGGTGGCAGGACTTCGAGATTGAAATAGTGCATACCTCGGCTAACCTGATGGGCGCTGCTCTTCGCCGCCAAAAGATAGAAAACGAGATACTGAAAGCCCAGCAAGAAGCAGAAAAAGAGGCTATAACCCTCCGTTCGATGATAAGCGGGATGGATGGAGGAGTTATCCTCATAAACCAGGACGATTTAATCATGGAAGCCAGTGATTGGTTTTGTCACCTGGTAGGCATGGCGAACTGGGACCTGGCCGGTCACAAGCTCTGGCACACGGTACCGGATCTCTTTGATGAAAAGCTTGAAGCCATGGTCAACCGAATCAAGGCCTCGAAAGATGCTCCCAGGGAGGTCATCGAAAAATCATATAAAGACCTGAAACTGACGATTCGTATCCAGCCGATATGGAGTTCTTATGGGTACCACGGGGCAATTATCAACTTAACTGACGTCACTCACCTGGTAGGTGCCAGGGAAGCAGCCGAGGAAGCAAGTATTGCAAAAAGCAGATTCCTGGCCAGTGTATCCCACGAATTGCGAACTCCCCTAAATGGCATCTTAGGGATGACAGATCTTGCACTCACGTCGAGTGATAAAGAAGAAATCCAGGAATATCTCCAGATCATCAAGAAATCTGCCAATGATCTGCTGAAACTGATAAACGACATTCTGGATTTTTCCCGGCTGGATACCGAGAGTCTGAAATTGAGGCCGGTCAACTTCAATCCCCATGACCTGGTTCAGACCCTGGTGGAAACGGTTGAACCACTTGCAGAGGCAAAAAAAATCCATTTCGGCTATTTCCTATCGTCTGATCTCCCTCTGCTTGTAAGAGGAGACGTGGAAAGGGTATACCAGATTCTGTTCAATGTTCTCGATAACGCTGTTAAATTTACCGACAGGGGGCATATACACTTCAATGTGGAAGTGGAAGATCGTTTCCAGAACCAGGTTTTCCTGAGATTTACAGTTAGAGACACTGGAATAGGGATTCCTTCAGATAAGGAAAGTGAAATATTTGAACCGTTTTGCCAGGGCGACGATTCCCTGACACGCCGGTTTAGCGGCACAGGCCTCGGTCTTGCGATATGTGAAAAGCTGGTTAAGATAATGAACGGAGATATATGGAAAGAAGACAATGAAGAGGGAGGAACGACTTTTCATGTTGTATTGCCGTTTGAATTGAGCGACATTGGCGAGGCCGTGATGGACGAAAAATATGTGGTTCCAACGTTTAATATCGTTATCCTGGATACCGGAGGCGCGAAGAATTTCAGCTGGGCACCGCTAAAATCGTTTCTTCTCAAATCGAGAATATCCTATCACTACTTCACCAGCGTAGATCAGCTAAAGGTAGCCCTTGAGGAAAAGAGAATTGACCACCGGGCACCACTTTTGATTTTTACACCCGTAACCGGATCCGACGACTGGCTCCTTTCTTCCCTTGATTCCGTCAAAAAAAATCATTCCTTGGGGAACACCGACTACGTCGGGGTAGTGGACAGGCCCGAAACAAAAGGGCAGGCAGAACAAAAACAGGACGGTTTCGATTACATAATTTCTTCAAGATTCAATCATAAAGAAATCAACGAACTGATGAAAACCGCCGGGAAAAAGTGGAAACGAAGAAATGTTGAACCGAAAAAAGAACCAGTGGAATCAGATGCCGGGGTGTTAAAAAAAGAAAGGGCAACTTTCCCACGTATTCTTCTTGCGGAAGACAATCCGGTGA
>JALXAI010000008.1 GCA_026992215.1 Desulfobacterales bacterium
GAGAAAACCCTGGAAGGCTTCAGTCAGCACGGTACCGGTTTCAACGCGGTACGGTAGAAATTGGCCGGGATTTGCCGGATCCGGCTGTGGCTGGGGACTAAGAAGCCCGCCGAAGGACCATGGATCGGCCGCATTTATGGGGCCTCCGTTATCCACGACAATGGTTGCGCCAGTGGCTTTGAATCTGGAAAAATCAACTTCCGCGACAAGCCAGTTAAAAAACGGAAATACCTCGTAGAAAGGTGCAAAACCGGTACTATCCGTGACAGCCGACTGGTATACCGTGCCATCTCGCCACCTGATGTTAACATTCATCCCGGCTATGCCACTTTCGCCCGGATCCCGGAAGCCGTTTTCGTTGGCGTCGTAAAATACATAGTTAAGGAATCCGGAGAACCACTGGAACACCGGGATATCTCCCAGATCCAGATCCCCGCCGCCGGCGGATACCGTAACCCCAAGGGTGCCAAAAATTAAGTCCAGATTGGAATCCCAAACCACCAACTCGTAATTCCCGGGCGGGACACCAGGAATGGAAAAAGTCCCGTCGGGGTTACACTGCCGGGCAAATACGCCTTTTCCGATGCCCGCTGAAAGATCATTCAGCCCAACCCATGGAATCGTATGTTTAAAGGGTTCCCCTTTTTCGAAGGAATAGTTTGGTGGTCTTGTTAAGTGCAGATTTACAATCCTTCCCGAAATGGTAGACCCGCCTTTTAAGACCGTGGAATCAACCATTGGCTTTACAAAACCAATAAAAACATGCCATCCCGGTGGCCCAAATTCTGCGAAATAGGGTGGTTCGTTCGGTTTGACCCAGGCGTCAATGACTTTTGTACCTTCGATGGTGGATGTCTGTACCCAGTTCTGTCCGGCCGGAGGCACTGCCTGAATTCCGTACTTGCCGGGAGACAGGTTTTTAATCACTGCAAGCCCGTTGGCATCCGTGAAAATGGTGCCGTCGCCCATTTTCTTAACCGTTCCGTCCGGATTGTATTCGGTCCCAAGGGGATTTCCGAAAGCGTCCAGCATTACCTGTCCGCCGGCCTGCCCGTACCTCCCTCCCGGCTCTTCCAGGATGATCGCGAAGCCTTCGAGCCCTTTTTCTTCGGGTAGATCAGGCGCATTGTTGATCGGCCAGTTATCTTCGAACACAAAGACCGTTATCTGGGCAGTTGGTAGGGGCAGTTTGTTTACTACCACCCTCACGGTGGTTTGCCCCGGCGATATCGGTGCGCCGCCTATCGTGTAACCGGAATTTGGCAACACGGAAATGAAATAGCGTTTTGCGGGATCAAGCACTATGTTAGCACTGTTTGTATGATCACCCTTTGCAACAGGTGGCATGTAGCTGCGGTGAAAATTAAGTGCCAGGGTTTCAGGACTTTGAACCCCGGGTACGGAATACCTGGTAGCATCCTCTTCAACCAGCCACCTGTACGCTGTTACCGGCTCTCCATCGGGTCCTACCACGGTCAGGCTTACAGCATGAGCCCACTGTCCAGCTACAAGCCCACCGGATGCGATTAGAAAAAATAACACTATGCGGAGCAAATAGTTGAACGAGATAACCGAAAAAAGACGTCTGAACATCAAAGTACCCCTTTCTTTTCCTGTTGTGCGCAGACCTTTGTTTGACATCGAAAAGCAATTATTCCAGGGCCAGTTCTTCCCTCCGTGTGGAAGCATCGGACTTGAGTTTGAACGCAAAGTCCATCGCACGGCTGTAAAGCAGCATGCATTGTTCGTGTTCACAGTGCTGCATCCCGGTATCAACCAGATCAATTATTTCCTGGCATAATCGAATGAGTTCACACAAAATATTGTCGCATTTGCCAGACAATTAAAGTTCTTCCTTTCCCTGTGCTTCAAAGAAAAAAGCCGGGTTTACCGAATACTTCAGGCAACCCGGCTTTCGGTTTACTCAAATCACGTGAACCGACCCGTGGCTTTCCGTGACCTGCCTTTCGACAGACTTGGCTTTTTCTGGAGATATTCTCTAAATCGTGACCGTGAAGATGATAGTTTTAAAGGTATATGGAGCAATTGGCATGCCAGGAAAAAAAGAGCCGGCTTCATAATCTATAACATTTGGAAAATAAAGGAAAAACTAATACGACTTGCCGGGTTCCCGGACCATTTGCCGGGTGGTATACACGTGGAAAAAAGGAAATCGAGACAATTAGTGGAAGGTCAAAATCTCCTCGGATGAACTTGTAACTTATTGTGGTTTCAGGACATTTTTGAAAAATACCCGCTATCGCCCGCTGTCCCGGCGCAAAAATGGGACAGGACGGCGCTGCGGGACACCAATTGTGAAAATCTTATCTCTTCATTACTTCCTCCAGGAATCTGTACAGGGTGGATCTGGATACTCCAAGCACTTTTGCTGCCCTGATCTTGTTTCCTCCAGTCTGCTTGAGGGCGTCACGAACCATCTTTTCCGTCAGCTTCCTTTTCCTTGTGGTGGCTTTAGGGTTTGCACGCGATATGTAGGGTGGCAGATGTTCGGGCTTTATCTTTCGTCCCCTAGATTTCATTAGAGAATACTGTACAACGTTTTGCAGTTCCCGGACGTTTCCCTGCCACCGGTGGTTGATCAATATATCGATCACACGGCTTGAAACCCTGGGGACCCTGCGTTTTTTGCCATGTTTGAACAGTTTTAAAAAATGCTCCATGAGCAGCGGTATATCGCTTGTTCTTTCCCTCAAAGGAGGTATATAGATGGGAGCGACGCATAATCTATAGAATAAATCGAGTCTGAACGTTTTTCGGTCCACTTCTTCCTGCAGGTCCTTGTTCGTCGCA
>JALXAI010000009.1 GCA_026992215.1 Desulfobacterales bacterium
ACCAAGTTTTGCTGCCGCTTTCATACTGGGAGCGCTTATTTTATGTTGCCACTGGAAACGAATTTACCGTTCCGACTTTCTCCTTAGTTTCCCGGGCATGAGAAAGCAAAGCCAAATATGTCTATTTAGGAGGTTGGTACTCGATTTTTCTTTTTTTCAATTTCTCAATCAGAGTTGTGCGGTTGAGATTCAACAGTTCGGCGGCCTTGTTCTTTTTCCCGTTACAGCGTTGCAATGCCTGTATAATGAGGCGATTTTCGAACTCCTCAACCATTTTTTTCAGGTAAATCCCGTCCTCCGGTATTTCCGGCACCAGAATCGTGCTATCTCCCCTGGGCCTCAGGATGTGTTCCGGAAGGTGTTCAGGCTTTATTTCGTCGCTTTCTGTGAGTATCAGGAGCCTTTCTATCACGTTCTCAAGTTCGCGAACATTCCCGGGCCAGTGAAATCTCCGGAGGCATTCCATCGCTTCGGGAGTTATTTTCTTTGGTTTAATCCCTTTTTTTTGCGAATATGTTTGCATGAAATACTTTACAAGGAGGTCTATATCCGAACCTCTTTCCCGAAGTGGCGGAACCTTTATCGGGATTACGTTGAGGCGGTAAAAGAGGTCTTCACGAAACTTTCCTTCTTCCACGGCTTTTTCCAGGTCCTGGTGCGTGGCAGCAATTATTCTAATATCCACTTTAATGGTTTTTGTTCCGCCGATGCGTTCGAAGCGGTGTTCCTGGAGCACTCTCAACAATTTCACCTGTAGCTTGGGGCTCATGTCGCCGATTTCGTCCAGGAATATGGTGCCTCCGTTGGCAAGTTCGAACCGCCCGGCTCGTTCCTTGATGGCACTGGTGAAAGCACCCTTTTCGTGGCCAAACAATTCGCTTTCCAGGAGTTCCTCGGGTATTGCACCGCAATTGATGGGAACAAAGGGCCTGTTTCGCCTTGAACTGTTATAGTGAATAGCCTTGGCAATCAGTTCCTTTCCTGTCCCGCTTTCACCCAGGATTAAAACAGTGCTATCGGTATCGGCAACTTTTTCAACAATGCGGTAAATTTTCTGCATTTGAGGGCTATCGCCGATAATATTTTCAAACTTGTATTTCTTCTTTAATTGTTCCTTCAGGTAAAGATTTTCCAGTTTGAGTTTCTGGAACTCCAGTGCTTTTTCAACTACAACTAGGATTTCGTCGAGCTTAACGGGTTTGGTGAGATAATCGAAGGCTCCGGCCTTCATGGCTTCTACCGCGTTTTCTATGGTAGCGTATCCTGTCAGCACTATAACCGGAACTTCCGGAAAATGTTCCTGCATGTGTTTCAACAGGCTTAGTCCATCTACTCCCGGCATCATCAGGTCAGTTATAACCACGGAAAAATTATGATCGTCGGTATGTCCGATCGCTTCTTCCCCGTTGGTTGCCTTAATTACTTCGTAACCTTTTTGTGTAAGCTTGGCGGCTACAGCATCGAGAGTAGATGCCGAGTCATCCACTACTAGAATCTTGTTGGACATTATGCAATCCTACCTCTGGCAAAATGTAATCGCGGTTTTTTTCCGGCTGTTTTCTAATTTACTATACCTGAAAGCAAAAATGCAATTAAACCTGAGTAAAGCATAAGTATTTAGAATCATGTTACCTTCCCGTGCCTCCCGATGATTGCCTGCTGGAAATAGAAGGCTTGAATAGTTTGAGCACATTAGTTACAATCTAGCCATGAAAACCGTGGAAATAGAAAATGTGACAATACGTCTGAGCCATCCGGACGAATTGCCGTTCAAGTGGGTGGGCCAGCAGGAGTTGATAGACCAGATACTTGCCGCGTGGCTTGTTCTGGACGATGACGATCTACCTCTTAATCCTCGCCTTATCGGACGACCGGGCGTGGGTAAGACAACCCTGGCATATGCCGCCGGAAAACGGCTTGGTAGAAACGTTTACCTCTTCCAGGCAACCATGGATACGCGCCCGGAAGACCTTCTGATTACTCCCGTGCTTGCCGGCGATGGCAGGATACAATACATGGCGAGCGGGATCGTAACTGCCATGATAACCGGGGGGGTGGCCGTGCTCGACGAGGGCAATCGAATGAGTGAAAAGAGCTGGGCCTCACTGGCTCCTCTTCTTGATAACAGAAGATACGTGGAATCGATAGTTGCCGGCGTCAAGATAAGGGCTCACCCTGATTTTCGTATCTGCGTGACCATGAACGATGATGCGTCAACCTTCGAGATACCCGAGTACATTCATTCCAGGCTTCAACCACAAATATTTATCGATTTCCCGGAAGCCGAAGAGGAAAAGCAGATAATCATTCAGAATCTTCCTTTTGCACCAGAAGACATCGTTAACTATGTGGTCAATTTCCTTCAGCTTGCACACATGAACAATCAGCCATACACCGTTAGAGACGGTATAAATATTGCCAGGTATGCCTTGAAATTGCTCTCGGGAACGTCTAAAACCAGGTGGCCTAGAAGCAGAATCCCTCCGGGACCAAAAAGGACTAGAAAGGCCCTTGTACAGGCCATAAAGATGATCCTTGATGAAAGTGCTCTGGAGTTTTTGCCTGATGATGCTTGAAATCCTTCCTTTACGTGGGCTCCGTTTTTGCCGCTCTGGATCCTTACACACGTGCAGGTACTTTAAATAGTGCGATGCTGTGAAAAAAGAGAAGGCTTCGGAAAAGGAACTGCGGACAGCTGGGCATTAAAGCTTGGTGCCGATAAAATAGCGAATATGGTATGGTGATTGAAGTGCGCGAAAACGCTTAGGTATTCTCTTTTTCTTCCTGCCTCCATCCTCCGGTACCTG
>JALXAI010000010.1 GCA_026992215.1 Desulfobacterales bacterium
CTCGAGCCAGTACCCTGGATTATCCAGCGATACGATCTCCATGGGCTTTTCATGGTTCCACACAAGGCTGAAGATGCCGTTGTCGGGTCCGACGAAGTAGTAGTTCTCGGAACGTGCCGCTATTAGTCTTCTTTCCGTGCCCACCCCCGGATCAACTATGGCAAGGTGGACGGTTCCCTTCGGAAAATAGGAGCATGCGGCAGCCAGTATGAAGGCACCGGCTCTTACGTTTTGAGGCGGGATATGATGGGTAAGATCGATTAATCGTATGGTGGGATTAATATTGAGCATTACCCCCTTCATCATGCCCACGTACGGATCATCAATACCGAAATCAGTAAGTAACGTGACAACCCTGCCGTTCATTTTCGCACTCCAATACTCGGATGCAAACTTATCATACCTGTTTCATCGATAAATTTTTAAAACGAGAACTCTTAAATTCTTAAATGCTAAATCATGGATAAAAGACCCTCAAGACTTTTTTAGGTGACATAAAATATTGATTGACCTGAAAAGCCTTTTCCCTTAATAACTCTAATAATAACTTATCACAACCACAAAAAATTTGTATCTGCAACAACCCCCTGCAGTTAGTTATGGAGCATAAATTTAACGTGATGGCCTTTGAAAATGCTGGAAGGCGGCGCAGAGGAGTAAGATGAGTAGAGAGCGCATTATCGAGTGGATAAACCGGTTTCAGCCATCCGAAGTTAGTTTCATGCTTACGCTGGCGGTGCTGGTCGGGCTTTTGACCGGCGGTGGCGAGTACCTTTTTCACCAGGGTATACACCTGATGGGGTTAATCTTCTTTGAAAAGGGAAGAGATGTCCTGGGTTTCATGGGTCGGTATTACGTGATAGTTCTGCCGATGATAGGCGGAATACTTGTAGGAATTGTCGCACACCATGCTTACTCCCATGACCATCCCCATGGTGTTGCCGGGATTATGGAAGCGGTGGCACTGAGAGGCGGAAGACTTCCTGCAAAAGAGCTTATCTGCCGGGTAATTGGCTCGGTTCTTACCATAGGGACCGGGGGCTCTGCCGGACCGGAAGATCCCAGTGTCCAGATAGGCGCGGCCGTTGGCACGTCCATCGGGCAGGGGCTGAAGCTTTCGGACGAAAGGATCCGCGGGCTTGTGGCATCGGGAGCCGCCGCGGGGATAGGAGCCGCGTTTAATGCTCCCATTGCCGGGGTATTTTTTGCGCTGGAAATTATCCTTGGAGAAGTAACCGGCGCTGCCGTGGGTATAATCATTGTTGCATCGGTAGTGTCAGCACTTCTCACCCACGTTCTGGTTGGGCCTCAGCCAGCTTTCATGGTCCCCCCTTACAGCCTTGTAAGTTACTGGGAGCTTGTGTTTTACCTTCTGTTCGGTGCACTGGCGGGGTTCGTGAGCGTTTTGTACATCAGGTCCATAAAATGGTTCGGGGAATTCTTTGCAAACCTGAACATTAATACTGTTTTTAAGCCCGCAGTTGGAGGCTTGATCGTCGGGCTAACGGGTTTATTTACGCCAGAGATTTTCGGAGTCGGATATTCGAGCATCGAGGCTATTCTCAAAGGACAACATTTGATTGCATGGTTGTTATTCATCCTGGTCGCAGCAAAAATGTTTGCCACCTCCGTGACCCTGGGAAGCGGAGGACAGGGTGGTATGTTTGCTCCGGCACTGTTTCTAGGTGCCATGCTGGGCGGAGGCTTCGGTGTCACGGTTCACTCTCTTTTCCCAGCCGTCACGGCCAATCCCCAGGCTTACATACTTGTTGGGATGGCGGCGGTGCTCGCCGGCGCCGTTAGGGCCCCAATCACGGCGGTACTGCTGTTATTCGAGATGACCCAGGATTACAGGATAATACTGCCTCTTATGTTTTCGGTGGTCATAAGCACGCTTTTGTCGGAACACTGGTACCGCCATTCAGTTTACTCGCAGGCCCTGGAAAAGTTCGGCATAAACCTCGAGCGAGGCCATGATCTCAATGTTATGCAGCAGGTTCTCGTTAGTGATGCCATGGCAACAGATGTTAAAACCGTGAGCAAGGACCTGTCCCTGGCCGACCTGCAGAGAGTCTTCATCACGTATCACCACCATGGTTTCCCGGTGGTGGATGAAAAAGGAGAACTGTGGGGAATTGTCAGCATACAGGACCTTGAAAAAGCGATGCAGGAAGGAAACCTTGAGAACCGTAAAGTTGCCGATATCGCAACACGATCCGTTATTGTCACATACCCTGATGAGCCGGTCTGGACGGCTCTTAGAAAGATGGGAACCCGAGACGTGGGGCGGCTCCCGGTAGTGGACAGGCACAATCCCAGGCGGATAGTGGGTATTATAGCCCGAAACGATATAATTCACAGCTACCAGCGCGCCATACTCCAGCGCCAGGAAATGCAGCGGCGGTCAGAAAGATGCAGATTGGGGCATCTGACCGGGACCGAATGCATAGAGCTGAAAGTGCAGCCTGGAAGCAAGGTGGCAGGGAAACGGGTAAAAGATATCAAGTGGCCAAAAGATTCCCTGCTGATATCCATTCGCAAAAGCCAGAAACAGAAACTACCCCACGGAGACGACCTGCTGAACCCTGGCGACGTGGTGATTGCACTGGTTGACAGCAGGAATACCGGGAAACTCAAAGCGCTTTTTGAACCGGAAACAAACGGCAAGGATCCAGGCTAGTGCGTATACCCCGGGAAACCGAGTCACAACCGGGAAAAGCAGGATAACCACAGGCACTTACTTTGCTTCCATGGGGCATGTATCAGGTTTTTCAATGGTTTACCGTAAACATTTTTGCAGATAAGG
>JALXAI010000011.1 GCA_026992215.1 Desulfobacterales bacterium
CAGCAACAGGGTATTTATCTTGGGAACAAGAGTTCTGAGCCTTACGAAATCGGGTTCTATTTCGTTCAAGACCCTGGCCGTTTCAAGCGCGTGTTCCCCGGTTCTTTCTTCTCCACCCAGGCCCAGTATCACGTATTCGCTAAGCTCTATTCCGGCTTCTTTCACCCATTTTCCGGCCTGTATCTGTTCGGCGGCCGTGGTGCCTTTCTTGACCCTGCGGAGCACCACGTCATCACCGCTTTCAAGGCCCACGTGTATCCTGCCAAGTCCGGCTTCTTTCAGTTTCCTGAGGTCTTCGAGGCCCTTTTTGACAATATACCTGGATGAGCCGTAAACGGTTATTCTTTCCAGGTTGGGAAAATGCTTACTTGCGAAGCGGCAGATCGTTGCCAGTTCTTCCGTGGGCATGGCAATGGTATTTCCCGCGGGGAAAAACAGCGTTCTTACCCCGGAACCGTACACCCTGCGCGCCTCCAGGATATCCTCGCATATCTCATTGACGGGTCTGACACGGTACGGGGGCCCTTTTTTATAGACCATGCAAAACGTACACTTGTTGTGAGGGCAACCAATGGTCGCCTGTATCAACAGGCTCCCGGCCTCACTGGGCGGCCTGTATATGGGGCCCTCGTACCTCATTTACCTTCCTCCCTAAGCCGTGACTCCAGCTTCCTTATGTTCTCCCTCGCGAACTCTATATCGGGATCGAGATCGAGGGCCATCCTGTAGAGATGAAGAGCTTCCTTGTAGTGCCCAAGTTCTCGCAGGTTGGAAGCAATGTTGGCATAATCAATACCTGATCCGGGATCTATCTCTATCGCCCTTTCAAACTCTTCTATTGCCCTGCGGTGATCTTTGAGCTTGAAATAGCAGAATCCTTTCAGGTTGTAGATTTCTTTCAGTTCCGGATTATGTTCGCGGGCTTTTTCCAGCGCCTCAAGGGCTTCTGTATACTTTTCAAGGTCCTTGTAGCACGCTCCCATGTGAACATATATGCTGGCTATCTCGCCCGGATCAGGCTCCATTTCAAGAGAACGCCTGTAACACCGAAGGGCACCGACAGGATCTCCCAGTCTTTCCCTGGTCACACCAATGAAAAACCGGATGTCGAAACGACCTGGGAAAAGTTCATCAAGAAGCTCCAGGTAACGGCCGGCTTCTTCCGGCATCATGCTCTGAACCGTTACCTTTGCCATGTGAAACGGAAAACTCGTATTCCTGGTTCGATCTCTGAAATGTGCCCCCGGTATGATACAGTAAACAGCGGGGATTTTCAGCTCAAAGTGCGTCACATCAACCACTATTACCTCGAGGTCAACCCTGCCCAGGCGTTCAACGCACCTGAGTACTTCCTCGTCAAAATATTGAGAAGCCAAGTTCGGCAATTCCCCGATACTTATCATCCTTTCACAATGAACCAGGTATTGTGCGTCTTCCAGCGAGTCAAACTTCGGCAGGGTGGGTACATAAGTCGTGGATCTTTCGAAATCCCCGGCAAGCTGAGCAACTTCCGTTAAGGCCCTGCAAAGGGACTTGTCAGGGTCGGGAGTGGTACCGGCGGTAAACACTATTTCACTTTTTTCCGGGAAGGTCTTCGGATCATAGGCCAGTGCGGCCACGGTGGGTATTCCCGTATTCATGCTGAAGTCTTTTAGCGTTACCGATATACCCTTCGAAAAGTATTTTTCCAGGAGTTCCACAGCTGTAGGATAGGTAACAGAGCCAGGATCTATGGTGGGCGTGGAGAGACGCTCATGAGTTATAACCGAGCCTACATGTCTTTCCACAACCTCACAGAGCCCCTGCAAAATGGCTTCTTCAATGGTATTGCCGGCTGCGGGGCCATTGTATTCGTTTATGGTATAAAACCAATCAACGGGCACGTACTGGTAACGGCCGCGGGACAAATTATACGCCTCGACCCACCTTAACGGCACCATCCTGAGGACTTTTTCAGCCGCCATCGGATCTGTTTCATTGTCATGCAGAGATTTAAGCATCGGTAAAACACCGAGGGCCTTCTCCCCCAGTTCGACGGTCGTAGCGACCCTGAACTTTCCTCCTTTCATGAAGGAAAAAAAACTGAATCTTTCCACTAGTTCCATGAGCGCACTGGCTTCCGCCTGCTCCGGCGAACTTCCTTTCCCCATCTGCTTCTGCGTCCCTATTACCCTTACTGCTTCTTCCCCGCAAATACTAATGTACACCGGTATCCCGAGTCGGCCGCTGTCAATCCGCATGGTACGCGTCAGAATTTTTCCGCCCATATGTTCCAGGCGATTTTTTACGTCAGCAACAGTTTCCCGGGGAGACCTCGCCTTATCCAGATCCCTGCTATACACCTTTTTGACTTTCTTCAGTTCCAAACCAAGCTCCTCTTCGACCTGTCTATTCCGCGGATTCATGCAGAGCAAGGCCGCGACAATTTCTCGTTACCGGTCTTCAATTACCGCCTGCCAAAAAAACGGTCTCGCCGGACCCTGCTATCCCTTACACACTGCTTAAAATCCCGATTTTTCGCAGGCACGGTAAAAAACAGGGTTAAACCGCCCGCTCGCATAATTTTTTACCCGTTTCATCTGAACCGGGATCGGGAAGAAATCCCACGGATCCGAGCACGTCTTCTCGTAAAAGCATTCCACGACACAAAGACGCGCAGAATTTCCAAGGTTTCTTATCCTATTGAAGGAAAAAAGTCTAGACGCCGCGAGCGAAAGCTGATAAATCGGGTCCGAATCCCAGGACAATATTTGTTCGCAAAGAGAAATCCCCGAATAAATCCGGAATTTCTGCCGATACGGGGCTTTCTCGTGAAGGAAGAAGTAATCAATTCTTCCGTCTGCCGCAAGCAGCTGACTTATCAGCGCGTATAACCGGCGTAAACAAAAATTTAATCGGGCTGGAAGTTACTCCATGGCAATGAGAAGGTTCAACATATGGCTCGCGCAGATACGGGCAAACTTTTTACTGCTTCCCGTTCTGCTTGTTTCTCTTGGTGCTTCCCTGGCATTCAAGGAGGGACGGTTCGATTGGATACTATTTTACCTGACCCTCACGGGAGTGGTTCTGGCACATATATCAGTCAACCTTTTCAACGAGTATTCCGACTACAGAACCGGTATAGACAGCAACACAAACAGGACTCCTTTCAGCGGGGGAAGCGGCATGCTTCAAGAAGGTTTAACAGATCCGCAAACGGTGAGGTTCCTGGCATGGCTAACCCTGCTAATTGCCCTGGCTATTGGCCTTTACCTGGCTCTTAGAACCGGGTTCAGCCTCATCATCATTATTGCACTGGGTGCGTTTGCAACAGTGTTCTACACCGATTATCTATCGAAATGGATACTTGGAGAGCTGTTTGCCGGGTTGTGTCTCGGTACACTGGTGGTCATAGGGTCCTACCTGGTACAGAGCGGTAAAATTACCGTCCCCAGCCTGGTAATCTCCATTCCTCCCGGCATCCTCACCGGCCTTCTCCTTCTTCTTAACGAATTTCCGGACGCAGAGGCCGATAAGAAGGGAGGTCGAAAACACCTGGTGATAAAATACGGGAAACGAAAAAGCCTGGTGATATACGGGGCATTCTTATGCCTGTCCTACGCCATTATAGTGGCCTTCGCCATCGCCGGTACGATACCAAAAACAACCTTGATTGCCTGTTCTACTGTACCGCTCGCTTGCGCCGCACTCTACGGCGGATGGCAGCATGTTACCAGGGGGATAGACATTATCGGCGCGCTCAGGTGGAATATACTTGTGGTTCTGGGCACCGATTTTCTTCTTATCCTCGGGATACTCACAAGTTAAGCTCCACGATATGCCACTTGGAAGTCGTCACCGGGTATTACAATAACCACGCTAATTAATACAGCTTAACATACCTATTTTCCAGGGCCTCTATTTTCAAAATAATCGCTATGAAGCTGCTCTTTGGAACAACTAAGAGGATTAAAGGAAACTAGACGGATAAGATTAATTAACCGCAGACGAACACAGACGGACACAGACATTTTTGCTCGGGCGATTTTGCCCGAGCAAAGAAACTATCGCTTCGTGACAACGGCCTTTTGCTATCCGGGTATAAATCAAATGTTTTGATTTGCGGAATGCATGCAGACGAGTTCACGATTTGAGAGAAGTAGCCGAAAAGCCTTTTTGCATTGCACGAAGTGCAAGGCATCAGCCGGCGGACATGTCGTCCGAAGGCTGGTCTGTGTATGTCTGCGGTTGATTTAGATAGTGCGACAACATTATAATAACCCCGTCGTAATAGCCATGTCACAACCCTTCCGATAGTGTAATACAAAATGCTTAATTGTAAACAATCATGTGAAGCAGCCGCAGGACACCTTCATGAAACTGGCTTGCCAAGTCCCTCATTTCGCTCACTTTCAACAGGTACTTACCAGCAGCGTGCATTCGGTAATCGAAATCGGGTTTTACACCAATATAACGGATATTTAAAACATATGATGACTTATTTCGGCGCTGTGATTATAATTTAGTTATTGAAAGGATCTGCATTTAGTGTAAACCGAGGGTCACAGGCAGGATATTTGTTATTACCGGGATAAAAAACCATAGGCAAAATGCGGGTTTGGGAGGAAAGCTATGGGAAACAAATCAACAAAAACAATTGGCATACTAACCGGAGGTGGAGACGTTCCAGGGTTAAATCCGTGTATTAAGAAGCTTGTATACAGGGGCATAGACGAAGGATGCAGGATAGTTGGAATAAGGCGCGGTTGGGCAGGACTACTCGAGCTTAACCCGGATGATCCTTCAACTTTTGACAGATGCTATACCGAACTTACCAAATCCATGGTCAGAACCATTGACCGCACGGGTGGCACGTTTTTGCACACATCAAGAACCAATCCCGGTGCCACCAGGTTTTCCGAAACACCGGACTTCCTGAAGGATAGATTTAACGACGAAAGCGAAAAGGTCGATTTCACTGACCACGTCATGGAAAACCTCAATTTTCTCAAGATAGATATCCTGATTCCCATTGGAGGCGACGACACCCTGAGTTACGGGGTTCGGTTGCATGAAGAAGGTTTCCCGGTGATAGCGATACCAAAGACCATGGACAACGACGTCTTTGGGACCGATTACTGTATAGGTTTTTCCACAGCCGTGACGAGGAGCGTTAACTTCATTCATGCTCTCCGAACTTCCACCGGATCCCATGAAAGGATAGCAGTGATAGAACTCTTCGGGCGAAACTGCGGTGAAACTTCGCTGATAGCCGCATATCTCTCCGGGGTTGACAGGGCAATAATCTCCGAGGTTCCCTTTGAACCAGAAAAGCTCGCCAAGCTTATCATGGAAGATAAACGGAGTAATCCCAGTAATTACGCCATGTTAACCATAAGTGAAGGAGCCCGTATTCTCGGAGGCAAAATCCTCGAATACGGTGAGGAAGATGCCTACGGTCACAAAAAACTCGGGGGAATCGGAATGATCACGGGGGAGATTCTGAGAAAATTGACTGGAGAGGGAATAATTTACCAGCAGCTCTCGTACCTCATGAGAAGCGGTAGTCCCGACTCCCTGGACTTGATGGTTGGAGTTAACTACGCCAACATGGCGATTGACCTGGCACTAAGAGAAAATACGGGGAGAATGGTGGCGTTGAGCAACGGCACTTATACGGACATGCCCATAAGCATTGTTGTATCTGGGCAGAAGAGAGTCGACGTGCACGAGCTCTACGACGTTGACGAGTACAGGCCGAAAGTAAGGCACGTATCCGGCAAACCGATGTTTCTTTACTAGGAATTATCCATGAAAAGAGGCTGGGATTTCAACCCGTAAGAATAACTCCTGATACGAAAATAGTTTTTCAGTATTCCGACCTGGGTGTCCACGTAGTCATAAATTTTTATCCTGCTGCGTGGATCACCCGAGTTGAGGCTTCGCAAGAATTCAGCCAGTTCACCCTTGAAATAAACGGGGGCTATAAGGAAAAGAACCCGGACACCCGTGGGGCTGAAATCCTTTGAAATTACATCCAGGGGCGCTAAAAGAAGCGGTATACGCCCGTTGTTGAAATCATTTTCAACCATCATCAGTTCATCGGACGTTTCGCTAATATCCACGCATCTGCACTTTATCCCGTTGGGCAGCAATATCTCAGACAGGTTTTGCGACTGGAGACTCCCTCCCGTGAGAACCAGAATCGGCGTGGATTCATTTTCAAGCTCGCGCTTTATGTCAGAAGCAATCAGCTGAAGCCTTTCCTGATCTTCCATCAGAGACTTCATCAGCGCGGGGAAATCCCTCTGAGACGCGTACGGGAAATGGAAGGGCGTTTCTCTGACCATTATATCCGCTTTGACAAGAGATCGATCTTCGAGTACCCGCTCTTTATCGATAGTATGAATGATATCACCCACGTAAAAATACATCAGGCGGCTAAGCCCGTCTTTCCTGGTGGTGGAATTGGCCAGCCCCAGGGTATAGAGACTGTTAAACTGGCTGACAACATTGCTGAAAAACCGGGATGGGCAGAAGTTACAGTCATCAATTACCACCAGTCCAAACCTGTTTCTTATGGCCTTGATTTTCCTCGCTACCGCGTTGGTGTGTGCCACTGTGATTTCGGAACCGATCTTATAACTTCTCTCGCCGATGCTCCCCAGCCTATCCCCGTCTACCTGGAGGAACATTCGAACCTTCCGCTCCCAATCCTTAACCACGTTTACATGAGGCGCCACAATCAGAGTGGGAACAGACCTGGTTGATATGTACCTGAGCGTAATAACCTTTTTCCCTGTTTTGGGTCCCCCTACAAGTATGCCAAAATCTCTCCTCAATATTTCATCATGTGCAATCTTCTGGTAGTCCTTGAGCTTTCCGTGGAACTCCATTTTTACCGTCTCGAACTTCGGCCTGTTATCCAGAACCCTGTACCTTACCCCGAATCTTCTGCATAGAGCCTGCAACTGGTAGAAAAAACCCCTGGGGATAAAAAGGTGATGATGATTTTCATGGAGGCACCTTATGTGAGAGGTTACATTGCCAAGCATCTCACCGTTTCTGTGGCGTCTCTGAAAGTCAGGATTTACGAATACAAGCTTCTCGTAAATCTTTTTTCTGAGCACCGGAGGAATGCTTTTGCTGTGAAGTCGGACTCTCGAGCCCAGATGAATTGTCAACGTACCGTAACGGGACACGCTTAACCTCGCTTACATACCAGTTTACTTTTTTCCGGAGACACAACCTCCCTGCCAGAAAAAACTTCAGCTCTCGATAGTCGGATCATGAAAATGGAAAACAATTCATACCGGCTATGGGAGCAATAAACAGGCCAAGAGAGAAATCAGGGATGAGAATTGAGGACACGTACCACACGTATCATTCTGTAATTGCAGTATTTTCTCTGACCGATTCGAAGAACATTTCACGTCTACCAGCCGGGTATGACCATCGTGAGACGACGTTCGGAGAAGCCATGGGCCAATGAAAAGCCTAATATCTTGACATTCATTTTATAATTTTTGACAAACGGAACGCACCCGGCCCGGTAACGGCTCCGCAGTAGAGATGAATGATGCTGATTTAAAAAGGTATAGTGATGTACTTTTACGGGCAGGAGGATAGAAATGAGACGAGCTGCCCAAATTAGCCTCGGATGAGTACCGAGGAAATGGGGATATGGGTTAGAAAAGCGCCTGATAAAGAAGCGTTAAAGCGCAGACTAGCAGTCTGGTTAACTCATGTTGGCCCCTCTTATACCCACGAAGTAGCCACAATGTTGCAGGTATCTAAGCCTGCAGTGAGGTAGAGACAGTGTTGTGTAGAGGATTAATGGATCTACACGAAAATCCGAAAATTGTTCAATCGTTAACTTGTTACAGTATGTATGACGTCAAATTAGCATCATTTCCGGTGCAGGGATGGAGCTGGGCGAGCCCAATCCTTGTCGAACGGCCTGAATGGACGCAGACCGAAATCCCTGCGAAAAGGGGCACGCTCTTTCTGCTCCTCCAGGCCGTTCTGCCCTATGATTCGTTCACCTCTCTTGCTGCCATCGGCGCACACCAAGGCACCATCCGAGGAACAGCGGCGCTCAGCATGATTCGTCCTGCCGACAGAACCATAACACAAGCGGGGAAGGATACCAGCACCACTTGGTGTAGAAAGGAGTCTCACTCCCCACCCGGCTTCAGCACCTCGGAATCTCCCAGTTTCCTGCGGGCAGGAAAGTGTGGATATATCAGCCCATCCCGCTCTCCTAATAATCCTCATAGAGGCTGCCCGCAGCCCAGTTGTACTCCCCGCTGGCACTTCTGTTATGCCCGCCGCTCACCGAGGCATAATCGCCGCTGGCAGTGTTGTAACTGCCGCCGCTCACAGAGGCAAAAGAGCCGCTGGCTTCGTTGCCCAACCCGCCGCTCACTGTGGATTGCTCTGCCAAATGGTGATTGCCGCTGTCCTTGTCACCTGCCACATTGTCTCGGCCCCCAAGGATAGAGGAATAGTCCGCAAAGGCCTCGTTGCCGTCCAATGGATTACCGCCACCGCCGCCGCTCACAGAGGCAGCCCAGCCGCTGGCGGTGTTGTAACTGCCGCCGCTCACTGTGGATTGGGTTGCCAGCGTGTGATCGCCGCTGACTTTGTCACCTGCCACATTGTCTCGGCCCCCAAGGATAGAGGAATAGTCCGCAAAGGCCTCGTTGCCATCCGATTCACTATCGCCACCGCCGCCGCTCACAGAGGCAAAAGAGCCGCTGGCAGTGTTGTAACTGCCTCCGCTCACCGTGGCGTAGGGGCCGGAAACGCTGTTGTAATAGCCTGCCACGAATCCGCCGTAGGAGCTATAATTGTGCCTGCTTCCCACCACAATGTTGTGCGAACCGCTGCGGTCGTCACCACTGCCACGGGTCTCATTGTACCCGACGATCAGGTTGCCCGTAGCATTTGCGTCAACGGTTTCAGTGTGGCCTGTCCCATTTACAATATGAACATTCACTCCGGTGAAGAAGACATCATTTCCACTCACGCTCATGCTTGCAAGCTTTGTCTCAAGATCCTTGATGCGCTTCTCAAGCGCATCAATGTAACTTTTGGTATAATACCTGTCATCGTGATTGTGACCCACGTCAGACTTCCCCGCAAGGCCGGCACTAAGCTCCGTGTCCCTTGTTATGGCATCATCAATGTAAGCCTCTGCCACAGTACCGCTTGTAATATCATTTCCGCTGTGTGTATGAGATGCAGTTGCAAAATAAGATGAATCGTGATTATCAAGTGTGTCGGCATTGGATGCGTTGTCTATTGTAATATTGTCTGGTATCTGTGCATCGGTGGCCGTACCCGTGATCTCGGAAAAAT
>JALXAI010000012.1 GCA_026992215.1 Desulfobacterales bacterium
TACTCATATAATCGAAACAAACCTTTCGGGGCCACCATTGCTCGAGAGGTGTCCCGTGGTCAGGGACCTTTCCGCTGATGATGTGAAAAGGGAAATCGAGCGGGGTGCAACGATAATTGATACCAGAGATGCCCCCGCTTTCGGAGGGGTGCACATCCCGGGAAGTATAAACATAGGATTTGCTCCCCAAAGTGCCAACTGGGTAGGCATGGTGGTTGATCCGGATGCGGAACTGGTACTGGTGGTGGCGGATGAGTCAGACTATCATGCGATGTGTGCCCAGCTTCACCGAATAGGCTATGACAGGATTATCGGGTACCTTTTCGGAGGTATAGCGGCCTGGCAGGAAGAAGGATACCCGATTGCACACCTGCGGCAAGTTTCGGCTGAAAAACTCATGGAGAAACTATCCACTGGGAGGTACAAGCACCTCTACGACGTAAGAACGCTTGCCGAGTGGGAATCAGGGCATATTGAACAGGCTGAACACCTGCCGTTGACAGGGTTGCTGGAATCTCCTCCTGATGTACACAAAGATGACGAGATAATTGTAACGTGCGCCGTGGGATACAGGGGAAATATTGCCGCAAGCTTTCTGCAGGGCAGGGGGTACCGTCATGTTCACAGCCTTGCTGGTGGTATGAAGGCATGGCTGAATGCGGGCTTCCCGGTAGTCAGGTGATCTTGAAGGAGTATAATAAGTTAACGAATGGATGGCGATGGAGCCAGAAGGCTAAAGAAACATGTCTTTCAGCTGTTGAAAGCAGATGAATTCGACCGGGCTATGGCGAAGATTGCCCGCCTGGAAAAAAGGAAAGTCGTCAATTGCCTGATTTCTGCTTTATGTAACTGCGATCCGCTCATCAAGTGGAGAGCTGTATCGGCTCTGGGTATGGTAACAGCTTCGCTGGCAGATGATGACCCTGAGAGTGCCAGGATCATTATGAGAAGGTTCATGTGGATGCTTAATGACGAATCGGGAGGCATAGGATGGGGAGTGCCTGAGAGCATGGCAGAAATCATGGCGTGCCATGAGGGGATGGCAAGTGAATATGCACCCATTTTGGTGTCATATCTTCGTGAAGATGGGAACTTTCTGGAGTATGAACCGTTACAAAGGGGATTGTTATGGGGGATCGGTCGCCTGGGTTCGGTAAGGGCTCAATTGCTCAAGGCTCTTGGTGTCTGCAGATACCTTCCCGGTTTTCTGGGATCGCAGGATGTTGAAGTTCGGGCGATGGCAGTGTGGGCGTGCGGGGTGCTCGGGTTAAAATCAGTAGACAATTTGATTGTTGCGTTGGTAAATGATTCGGAAAGGATTTTATTCTACCTGGACGGAACTCTAACGGAGAAAAGCGTGGGCGAGATTGCAGGAGAAGCCCTGGAGAAGCTTGGGTGATTGTCGAGGAAGGTTGGTATTAACTAAATGAGCTAAAAGAAAGGAGTTAGAAGAGCTATGGATGCCGTTTTTTTATCACGTCTACAGTTCGGTGCAGCCGCGTTTTTCCATTTCCTGTTTGTACCGCTGACCCTCGGTCTTTCCATACTTGTTGCCATTATGGAAACGAAGTATGTGAAAACCGGGGATGAAGACTACAAGAGGATGGCAAAATTTTGGGGGAAGCTTTTTTTGATTAACTTTGCCATCGGGATCGTAACTGGTATCACCCTTGAGTTCCAGTTTGGGACGAACTGGGCCAACTACTCGAAGTACGTGGGAGATGTTTTCGGGTCATTGCTCGCAATAGAAGCCAGCCTGGCATTTTTCCTGGAGTCAACATTTATTGCGGTCTGGATCTTCGGGTGGAACAAATTGTCACCCAAGGCGCATGCGGCATGTATCTGGATTGTTGCCCTGGCTTCGAACATTTCTGCATACTGGATTCTTTCTGCGAACGCGTGGATGCAACATCCGGTGGGATACGTCATCAGAAACGGGCGTGCAGAACTGGTCGATTTCTTTTCGCTGATTACCCAGAAGTTTGCGGTACTCAGTTTTCTTCATACGGTGAGTGCGGCTTATATCCTTGCAGGCTTTTTTGTAATGGGGGTTAGCGCATATCACCTGTTAAAAAAGCAAAATGTGGAATTTTTCAAAAAATCCTTCAGAATCGCTCTGACCTTCGCCCTTGTATTTGCGGTTTTCGAAGTGGTTCAGGGGCATCTGAACGGTTCCGAGGTGGCCAAGGCACAACCCACGAAGCTGGCAGCCATGGAAGCCCACTGGGAAACGGAAAAGGGAGCACCTATTGCACTTTTCGCCATCCCTGACGAAAAGCACGAGAGAAACATTGTGGAAATCGGGAAAATACCCGGGGCCTTAAGCATGCTGGCCTATCACAATATGAGTGCTGCCGTGGTCGGACTTAAAGACTTCCCCAAGGAAGAAAGACCACCTGTTTTGATAAACTTTATTGCATTCAGAACCATGGTCGGACTCGGATTTCTCTTCATGCTGCTAACGATAATTGGCTGGTTGAAGAGAAATAAGCTCGAAGAGAGCCCGCGATTTCTCAAAATAATGCTATACGCCATACCTTTGCCTTATATA
Organism: Desulfobacterales bacterium; assembly: GCA_026992215.1. Taxonomy (GTDB): domain Bacteria; phylum Desulfobacterota; class Syntrophobacteria; order B119-G9; family B119-G9; genus B119-G9. The sequence continues at coordinate 2,552 of JALXAI010000012.1, forward strand.
GCCATAGAAGCAGGATGGATGTTGACAGAAATCGGTAGGCAGCCGTGGATTGTCTATGGATTGATGAAAACAACCGATGCCGTTTCCCCTATTGCCGCTTCTCAGGTACTGATCTCTTTGATAGCGTTTGTTATTGTTTACAGTGCACTGGGAATCGTGGATTTTTTCCTGCTTTTCAAGTATGCGCGAAAGGGACCTGAAGAAGCGGCAGCTTAAATTGACGTATATTATCAGAAAGGAGGGTATTTAAAATGCTTTTGAATATATGGTTCTTCCTGTGGGGACTTCTATGGGCTGTTTACTTCATGCTTGACGGTTTTGACCTTGGCCTGGGGACCCTTCTGCCGGTTCTGGCAAAGAATGATGAAGAAAGACGCATGGTTTACAATGCCATGGGGCCCTTCTGGGATGGCAACGAAGTCTGGCTGATCACGGCAGGCGGAGTAACTTTTGCCGCCTTTCCCACGACCTACGCGGTAATGTTCAGCAGCCTTTACGCGGCGCTGCTCATTATACTTTTTGCCCTGATTTTGCGCGGTGTAACTTTTGAATTCAGGAACAAGGTTGACAAGCCTTTCTGGAAAGCCGTTTGGGATTGGTGCCTGGTTATCGGCAGCTTTGTACCGGCACTTTTGTTTGGAGTGGCCTTCGCGAATATATTTAAGGGTATTCCGATAGATCAAAACGGCGTCTACCACGGAACATTATTTACCCTGCTCAACCCCTACGGACTTATCGGCGGCCTTCTTTTCCTGTTTCTTTTCCTGGTACACGGTTCTATCTGGTTGTCCGTGAAAACCTCCGGTGAATTGCATGAGCGGGGGCTCTCGATGGCAAAAAAATTGTGGCCCGTAGTGTTGATACTGGCGGTAGCTTTCCTGGCAGCAACCAGGTATTACACCCACCTGTATGACAACTATTTTCAAAAACCGGTACTCTTTCTGATTCCGGTGATCACCGTTATTGCGCTGGTTGCCACGAGGTACTTTACGGGGAAAGGGAACGAGTGGAAGGCGTGGTTCGCTTCTTCCCTTACGATTGTGAGTGCGACGTTCTTTGGAGTTGCCGGGCTCTATCCCAGGTTGTTACCATCGAGCCTGGATCCCAAGGCAAGTTTAACCATCTACAATTCCGCCTCGAGCCCTCTCACACTCAAGATAATGCTTGGTGTTGCTCTCACCCTTGTCCCGGTGGTTATCGTCTACCAGGCGTGGGTTTACAACGCGTTTAAGCATAAGCTTACCGAGGATGACCTGGCGTACGAAGAAGCATATTAGGCCATAAAAAAAGCGAGAAGCCCCGGCTTCTCGCTTCCAGCCGTTTTTCTGAAATTTACCTTTGAACCAGGACGGGCAAGCCGCAACCGAAATTGTCGGCAAAAACCTGCTGTAAAACCGTAAACAACCCCGTCCTGAGCGTCACAAGTCAGATTTTACTGTCGGAAGGGCAACACGCAAAAGCGCCACATGTTTAAAGGGAAGCATTCTATTCGCTGTCTCTTCTCTGCCTGTTGAAATAATCCCGAAGTGCTTCCTGAAGCGCCCCCGCCGCAAGAAACGCACAATGCTGCTCTTCTTTCGGAAGTCCCCCTAATTTTTTCAAAATCAGCTCTCCGTTTATGTCCGCGATCTCTTCCAGGCTCTTACCCTGTGCCAGCTCGGCGGCCATGGATCCGCATGCCGTGCTCGACCCGCATCCGTCTGTCCAGAACAGGGCCTTTTCCACCCTTTCGCCGGATATTTTCAGGTAAAATTCCATTGTGTCGCCGCACTTGCCGGTTACCTTGGATTTTCCGTCCGCGTTTGGCAGTGCTCCCATGAACCTGGGAGTAAGCCACCTGTGGAAAACAGCCTCTCCGTAAGCCTTTTTTGTTTCTTCAAAAATCTGTTCCTGCAGTTTCTCCGCGAATTCGTCCAGTGTCTCGCTCATTTTTCCACCTCTCCTTCCGCTTCGGCTTTATCGTCATCGGTTCGCGCGCTACATGTAGACCAAAATAACACTTTTTTCAAGAAATTTTGAAACGCTGATAGAGTCAACAGGGTGTCGCCTTCACATGTCGTATATCTTTTTTTCTTTTTTCGTATTATAATGAACAAAAAACTGCGCAGGTGGAATCCTAATGGACAGAATGTTTGACTTTCTCGTTATCGGAAGCGGAATCGCCGGTCTGACTTTTTCTCTGAAGGTAGCCGAACAGGGAAGTGTTGCCATTGTTACCAAGAAGGAAAAGGTTGAGACCAGCACCAACTACGCCCAGGGAGGAATTGCGTCCGTACTTGGTCCGGATGATTCGTTTGACCTGCACGTAAGGGATACCCTGGAGGCAGGAGACGGATTGTGTGATGAGGAAGTTGTTCGCAAAGTTGTCCGTGAGGGGCCGGATCTTGTTCGAGAACTCGTGGAATGGGGAGTTGAGTTTAGCAGGGCGAAAAGAAATTCAAAGTGTTTTGACTTAGGCCAGGAAGGCGGACATTCTCGAAGACGAATAATTCACGCAAAAGATATGACCGGGAGAGAAGTAGAAAGGGTACTCCTTGAAAGAGCGGAAGAACACCCTGGCATAGAAATCTTTGAGAATCACCTGGCGTTGGATCTGCTTACCGAGTCAAGGGTGTTCCAGGCGGGAACCACCGTGTTGAAATGTCAGAACAGGTGTTACGGGGCCCGGGTGCTCGATTCCGAAAACAGGATACGTACGTTTCTTGCCAGGTCTACTGTCCTGTGTACCGGTGGCACCGGGAAAGTTTACCTGTATACGAGTAATCCTGATGTGGCGACCGGGGATGGTATTGCCATGGCTTACCGGGCTGGTGCCACCCTCGCGGACATGGAGTTTGTCCAGTTCCATCCCACGTGTCTTTATCACCCCCATGCAAAGAATTTCTTGATTTCAGAGGCGGTAAGAGGTGAAGGAGGCAGGCTTATTGACGGCAGGGGCAGGGCGTTTATGGGTGACTATCATCCCTTGAAAGACCTCGCATGCAGGGACGTGGTAGCCAGGGCCATTGATACTGAAATGAAAAAAAGCGGCGATGATTGTGTTTACCTTGATATCAGTCACCGTGACCCTGAATTTTTGAAGAGACGGTTCCCTAACATTTACAACAAGTGCCTTAGTCTCGGAATCGATATCACGAAAGACCCCATACCCGTGGTGCCGGCCGCCCATTACATGTGTGGAGGTATCCGTACCGATATACACGGCAGAACAGACATAGAAAGGCTTTACGCAATAGGGGAAGCAGCCTGTACCGGTCTTCACGGAGCCAACAGGCTGGCCAGTAACTCTTTGCTGGAAGCACTTGTTTTTGCCAACGCTGCTGCCGAAGATGGCCTTGGCAACCTGGAAAGTGCCAGGAAGGAAGGATTGCCCAGTCTTCCCCAGGACGTGGATATTCCAAAGACAGGCGAGGGTGGTGAGATGATCCTTGTTGCCCACAGCTGGGATATCATTCGAAGACTGATGTGGAACTACGTTGGGATCGTCAGATCGGAACGGAGACTCAGCCTGGCTAAAAACCATCTGGCTCAAATTAAGCTGGAGATCGACGAGCATACACCCAACATTCCGCTAAACAGGGACCTCGTGGAACTGAAAAATCTGCTTACGGTGGCTCAAATAATCGTTCAGTGCGCGCTGAACAGGAAAGAAAGCAGAGGGCTTCATTACAACCTCGATTACCCACGACGCGACGATGAACACTGGCGAAGGCACACCTTTATAAAAAAAGAAATCTGCATCTGATTTTCATACCAGCTTCCGAAAAAATAAAAAAAGCTTGACATCAGTGTTTTTTTTAACTATGACGGACTCGTCCGTCAGCATAGAAGGGACTCGGTAACCATGGGGTTTGAAGAAAAAAAGGCAGAACTTCTGCAAATTTACAGGTCAGAAAGCAGCAAGAGAAAAAAAAGGCTTACGGAATACTTGATCAGGGAGTTGCCTTCCAGGAACACTTACCCGCGGATAGCCATTCAAACCAGAATCGAAAAAAGTTTTTTTTACGTGCTAGATTTTCTCAGGGAGTCCGGCATTGGCGACGGGGAAAAGGTCGAGGAACTAACGGGAGTCTGTATTGACGTGGCCGAAAGCCACGGAGTGAGTCCCAGGGAGATGTCTCTGCAGTTGATTCGCAGGCTGCTGGACAGCGGTGAGTGGGACAAGAGGTCCTATGGTGAACAGCGCAAGAAAAAAGAGCGTACCAGGGAGATAATACTCAACGTTGCGCTCAGAATGTTCGCTGAAAAGGGTTATCACTCGACAACGATGGATGCAATTGCAAAGGAAGCCAGGCTTGGCAAGGGTACGGTTTACAGGTATTTCAGGAACAAGGAAACGGTTTTCAATGAGCTTATCGAATCTCACTTCGAAAGGCTCGAAGCCAGAATAAATGCAGTATTCGATGAAAGAGATGATGTATTAACCATTATTGCAAAATACTTGCGTGTCTACTTTCAATTTTTCGATTCCAACAAGGAATTTTACAAAGTTCTTGTCCAGGAACAGCGGGAATTCGGGTCGAAAGTCAGGAACCTTTATTTCAGCCAGATTCTGAAAAGGGTTCCTGGCCTTAAACGAAAGATATACGAAGCGGCGAGGGAAGGCCTTTTGAAAGACGTGGACTTCCTTACCGTCTTTTACGGGGTGATGGGATTCGTGGATGGTGTTATGAAAAAGTGGGTATCCAGGAATTGCTCCTACTCTCTGGTTGATGACCTGCCAACCGTGCTTGAAACCATCTTCTATGGCTTCGTGGAAGACAGGTATGCTGTTGGACCGATATTGGACTGCACGAAGATCGGAGAGATCAATTTGCCCATGAAGGAATGCTGAAACCCGATCGGGTTTATGCAGGAATGGGAAAAGTAAACTATAGAACGGGAGGTGATAGGGAGTAAGCCACAACGACGATCAAAGTGTTTTATTGATAGCCGCGCTAAACAATTCCATGTGGAAATGGAAACAAGATAATTTAAATTAGACAAGGAGCAAGTTATGGGAATTAACGAAATGAAGGAGAAAGTTATTGATATTATTTCGAATCAGCTTGGCATTGAAAAGGAAGCAATAACACCGGATGCCAAGGTTATCGATGATCTCGGAGCCGATTCTCTCGACGTAGTGGAGCTGGTAATGGCGCTGGAAGAAGAGTTTGATGTTGAAATACCTGATGAAGAAGCAGAAAAAATCAAATCGGTGGGAGACATCTTTAACTACATGGAAACTGTTTTGCAATAACCGTTAAACATGTAAAGATGGTGTATAGCGATTGAGCCGTACCGCGAAAGGTGCGGCTCTTCTGTTGAAAGGCGCCCGGTATCACTGAACAATCAGGCTGTGTTTCTTTATTCGGTATCGCAGGGCGTCCCTTCCTATACCCAGGAGTTCTGCGGCCTTGGACTGGTTTCCCTTGGCTATGGATAAAGCTTCTTCAAGGGCCATCTTTTCAAGAAGATTCAGGTCAAGAGAAGGCAGTCCGCCTTTGCTGGCCATCAGGGGAGAAGCCCCTGAGTCAGCCAAGCTCGGGAAATCTTCCGGTGTCAGTTCATCCCCCTGGCACAGAAGAATTGCGCGTTCTATCAGGTTGCGAAGTTCTCTGATATTGCCCGGAAATGAATACTTCCTTAGTAATTTTTTGGCTTCCGGGGAGATTCCGGTCACCTTCCGCTGGGTATCCTTTGCCAATTTGTGCAGGAAATAGTCTGCAAGCAGTAGAATGTCGTCTCCTCGTTTCCTTAAAGGAGGCAAATGTATCGTGATAATATTGAGGCGGAAAAAGAGATCCTGCCTGAATCTTCCTTCTGCAACCTCAACCTCCAGATCCTTGTTTGTCGCCGCCACGATCCTTACATCCACGGGAATTTCTCGTTCGCCGCCAACCCGGCGTATCACCTTTTTCTCTAATGTTCTCAATAACTTGGCCTGGGCACTAAGGGGCAGATCGCCTATTTCGTCCAGAAACAGGGTTCCTTTATGGGCAAGCTCAAAGTAGCCCAGCCGGGTTCTCTTGGCATCCGTAAATGCGCCTCGTTCATGTCCGAAAAGTTCGCTTTCGATAAGGTTCTCGGGCATGGAAGAGCAGTTCACGGCCAGGAACACCTGGTCGGCTCTGGGGCTGTTCTGGTGAATCAACTGGGCGGCGAGTTCCTTACCTGTGCCTGTCTCTCCATAGATTACCACCGTGGACTTGGTGGGGCTCACCCTTTTAATAATATCAAGAACCTGGTAGATTTCTTTGCTCTTACCGATGAACTTGGTCTGCGAGTCCACCTTTATGAAGCTGTCCAGCTGGGAAAGTTTCTGTTTAAAGAACTCGTTTTCTCTTTTGAGACGCTGATATTTTTGTGTCCTTTGCAGAGCTATCAACAGCTCGTCCAGCTTCACGGGCTTGGTGAAAAAATCGAAGGCGCCGTTTCTTATTGCGGTAATGGCACTGGATAGGTCTCCGTGGCCGGTCATGATGATAACTTCCACGTCCTGGCTTGTCCTGTGTATTTCCTTCAGCACGTCCAGGCCGTCTATGCCGGGCATCCTTATATCGGTTATTACAATATCGACTGACTGCTCTTTGAGGATTTCAAGGCCTTCTTCTCCCGAGTACGCCGACGTTACCTGGTAGCCCTGTTCCCTAAGGAAGTCACCAATACTGTCATGAATTACTTCTTCGTCATCAATCAGAAGAAGGCTTAGGTTTTTTTCAAGAGTCATAAATCTTCTGCCCCGTCTTTGATTTTCCTGTATTCTACTTCCATGGGTGATGATTAAACAATATTTTCTTT
>JALXAI010000013.1 GCA_026992215.1 Desulfobacterales bacterium
CAGTACATTACCGGAAAACAGGAATTCTGGTCTCTTCCTCTAAAAGTTAATCCCGCGGTATTGATTCCGCGGCCCGAAACCGAATGTCTGGTTGAACAGGTTCTGGAGGTGGTAAGGGAGGTTTTCAGCGGGAAGAGGTCTCCGCGAATTCTTGAAATTGGCACAGGTTCAGGTGCCATTGCTCTTGCTCTGGCTCACGAACTGCCCAACGCCACGATTTTCGCTTGCGACATCTCCATAGAAGCCCTGGAAGTAGCAAAAGAGAATCTACAAGAATTGGAGCCCAAGACGAGTGTTTTTCTTTTTGCATCCGACTTGTTTGGAGCTTTGAAAGCCACACCTACAGGCTACTTCGATTTGATTGTAAGCAACCCTCCTTACGTATCGAGCAACGAATACGAAAAACTCCCGCCTGAAATCAAAAACTTCGAACCCAGGCACGCCCTCTACGGGGGAAAAAACGGAACATCGGTTATAGAAAAGATTATTGCGGGCGGAGAACCGTTTCTGGCTCCCGGAGGCTCCATGGTCATGGAAATAGGGAGCAATCAGGGTAACCGGCTGGAAAAATTGGCCGGTTCATTGCCGTGGGTAGCCGAAGTTGCCGTGAAAAAGGATTATTCCGGGCTGGACAGAATAATTGTTCTTCGAAAACATCCACGGTAACTTCAAGATGTCAACGCAACAACACCGTAAAAGATCAAAAAACTGATCACGCGGTACGCAGTTTTCATGTAAAACTCGGAATATAATCACCGTATACGGCATTACATTTTCAGGAAGGTCACAGCATAGTCACCTCAAGGAACTGCTTCATGCAGATGATTTTGAAAATAAACCACCAGGAAAATGAGTGTGTCAGGCTGTATTAATTAATAGTGGTTATTGTAATCATTGTAGCACTTTTTAAATCAACCGCAGACATACGCAGACATGCACAGACCAGCCTGCGGACGACCTGTCCGCAGGCTGACGCGCTGCACTTAGTGCGATGCAAAAACGCTTTTAGGCCACTTCCCCCAAATCGTCAACTCTTCTACCCGAATTCCGCATATCGGAAATACATTAACCAACGGGTGGGTCAATTTTCTGCTGCCACATTGGGTTACTTTTCTGTCACCATTTACAGTAATAAGCCGTTATCGCGAAGCGATAGCTTTCTTTGCCCGGGCAAAGTCGCCCGAGCAAAGATGTCTGTGTCCGTCTGCGTTCGTCTGCGGTTAATTAATCTTGGTCGTCCTGTTCCCCTCAATCCTCTCACCCTTTTCTCGCCAGACAACATATGGTTGAGTTTCTGGCAGTTGCTATAATAACTGTATTGAGTACTATGTTGTCAGAAAGGGCGTGGAATAGCCATCTCAGATGGCTGCTTCATGACGACGATTTTGAAAATGAAGGACCAGGAGAATAAGAATGTTAGGCTACATTAATGAATGCAGTTATTATTACAGTTCTCCGGAAGATTATCCCCCCGGATCGCTCCCTGATTAATATACCACTATCAACAACAAGTGTAGCATCGCCACACCAGCCATTTGCTCTTGACACCGACAGTACCTTATGCAACTCTTGTCCAGGCACAGGGGGAGGAAGATCAACAAGCGGGGATAGTAATGGATAAACTGGTAATTCACGGCGGAAGACGATTGCGTGGAAAGGTAGCGGTCAGCGGAGCCAAAAATGCCATTTTGCCATTGATGGCAGCAAGTCTTTTGTGCGAAGGATGGCACCAGTTTGAAAACGTTCCTCAGTTGCGGGATATCAGGACCTTTTGTACCCTGCTCGGTTACATGGGTGCAGAAGTTGACTGCTCGCAAACCCTCCGGATAAAAACCGATAACCTGTCACGGCCGGAAGCACCTTACGATCTTGTCAAAACCATGAGGGCTTCGGTGCTTGTTCTGGGCCCCCTGGTAGCCAGGTTCAGAAAAGCTCGGGTTTCATTGCCCGGGGGATGTGCCATCGGGGCAAGGCCGATAAACCTCCACATAAAGGGACTCGAGGCCCTGGGAGTGAACATCAGGCTGAGCCACGGCTACGTCGAAGCCGAGGCCGGGAGGCTCAAGGGAAATCATATCTACTTCGACCTGGTAACAGTCACCGGTACCGAAAACATCATGATGGCAGCAACTCTCGCCGAGGGCACAACCGTCCTCGAAAACGCTGCCAAGGAACCGGAAGTGGTGGACCTTGCCAACTACCTCAATTCGCTGGGCGCAAGGATAGAAGGTGCCGGGTCTCATGTTATCACCATCGAAGGAGTAAAAAGGCTGAACACTCCCAAACCTTACAGCGTCATCCCGGACCGGATAGAAGCCGGTACTCTACTTATTGCAGCGGGAATCACGGGAGGAGAGGTAACTCTGCTTAACTGCGTACCCTCACACCTCGAAACCATCATTCACAAGCTCCAGGAAACGGGGATGAGCTTCGAAATCGGCGACAACCGGGTCACGGCAAAAAGCGCCGACACTATCATCAGCACCGATGTGAAGACGTTGCCATTTCCGGGATTCCCCACTGACATGCAGGCACAGTTCATGGCGCTGATGTGCCTGGGCAACGGAACAAGCGTAATTACAGAGCAAATCTTCGAAAACCGATTCATGCACGTAAGCGAATTGCGCAGGCTCGGAGCCGATATATCCGTAGATGGCAGAACAGCGGTGGTCAAGGGAGTGAAAGAATTGCTGGGAGCAAAAGTAATGGCAACCGATCTGAGGGCCTCCGCTTCGCTGGTACTCGCAGGACTGGCCGCCAGGGGCATCACGGAAGTGAGCAGGGTCTACCACCT
>JALXAI010000014.1 GCA_026992215.1 Desulfobacterales bacterium
GTGCGTATACCCCGGGAAACCGAGTCACAACCGGGAAAAGCAGGATAACCACAGGCACTTACTTTGCTTCCATGGGGCATGTATCAGGTTTTTCAATGGTTTACCGTAAACATTTTTGCAGATAAGGGTAATTCCTTGACCGCATTCAGAAATCCTGAACTATTTTTATCCCCAGCTCAACCCTTCTGCCCGGTTGCTCAATTCCCGGTATCTCCTGGTAGGATTCGTCGGTTAAGTTGGTGCAGCTCGAAAATATTTCCACATTTCCAAGTTTCTTGCCCAATCTCCCGTCCAGGACCACTGAGTTGCCGAGGTCAACACGATCCTGGTAGGTAACCGAAAAACTTGCCGAACTGTTCCAGGGCAGCATAGATATGGCAAGCAGCTTGAATTGATGCCTGGGATAATTAAGAACATACTTGGATTCGTAGTCTCTGTCACGGTCAACGCTCTTGTGAAGGTAGTCATAGGTACCGGTAAGAGTGAGCCACTTTGATCGGGAAAGTTCAAAACCGGCTTCCAGGCCGAATGTTTCCACGTCTCCGCTATTTACCACCTGCCAGAAGGAATTTCCGGGGTATCGCACCCAGTCAATTATGTCCGATTCTTTCCTGTAAAAAGAAGTAAAATGAAGCACAAGCGACCTGTCAATTCCCCAGTCCAATCCTCCTTCCACCGACCATGCCTGTTCGGGATCGAGATCCGGATTTCCCTTGTTCGTAGGGCTGCTGTAGTAGAGTTCCGTGTAGGACGGCACCCTGAAAGAACGACCGGCAGAAGCTCTTAAATTAAGGGAGTTGACGGGCCGAAATGAAATGCTGACAGCAGGACTTACCTCGCACCCGTAGTCCGAGTAGCCGTCCACGCGAAAACCGGCATCAAGGGAAAAACGGTCGTTTTTTTCCGTCCCCCATTCTCCGAAACCGGAAATCCAGTTCCTGCTGTGATCACCCAGCCCGGTACTATCAATTCTGTCTTCCTGGAATTCGATTCCCAGGGAGAGGCTTCCCACCCCGTCAACAAATCCCCTGGCGTTTATACTACTTCCAAACAAGTCGGTTTTACTCTTGTTTTTGTAGTACTCCGGCCTATCCCGGTCAAGCCAGAACTCGTCAAAATGATGCCTGTAGTAGCCCCTGGGAATCACTTCCCAGTCCCCGGCACGAAACGTACCCCTGGCTGTCAGCAACTGAGACCTGATCCATTCCCGCGAAGGATAATGAAGACCTGGCGTGTAAAAATCATAAGCGCCGAATTCCTTGTCGAGATAGCTGTAAGAGAGAGTGATCCCTGACTTTTCCCCTCTCCAGCCGGCCTTCCCCCCCGCAGTGTAGATTTGGTAGTCCGTGTCCCGCCTGAAGCCCGAAGATGAGTCCTGAGAGACGGTTCCACCGAGAAAAATGTCGTTTTTAACCAGGGATAAGGAGCTTGCCCCGCTCCAGGTATTATTTTCCCCTCTGGCTCCCTGAAGGCTGACGCTGTTTTTCTCAGGCTTCCGCGTAATTATGTTTATCACTCCACCCACCGCATCAGCCCCGTAGATGGAAGCACCCGGTCCCTGGAGCACCTCTATTCGTTCAATTCGCTCCAGGAGAATCCCAACGTTAAGATTGTGATGCGCCGTTTGAGGGTCATTTACCCTCACCCCGTCAACCAGGATCAAAACCTGGCTGAACGTTGAACCACGTATTGAAACGTCCCCCTGAACCCCGTATGGATTCCGGCTTTTTATGTCCAGCCCCGGGATGTAGTTCAGGGCCTGTTGAAGCGTCTGCACGGGGAGCCTTCGAAGGTCTTCGCCCCGGAGCACGTTTACCACCCTGGAATATCTGTTAAAATCGGGTTCAAGCCTTGACGCTGTGACCGTTACCGGATTCAGCCGGGCAGCATTGTAAGTCGTCCCGGCAAACGACCTGAAGCTCCAAAATATCGCCGCAATGATACCTAAAAATATGACCAGTAATATGGCTCTTCCGGACGCTCTTTTAATCATGGCCGTTAGAGATATCATATCGATCATCGGCGTTCAACAGCCAAAAATCCCTGGCGTCCTTAAAGAACCCGGCAGCTTTCTTTTTCTCCCGCGATTGCAGTACCGGCCTGTTAATGTTATAAAAGACAGCTATCATGAGAAAGAAAACAATCACCGGTGAAAACTTTGGACTCGCAAAATAGCCCATATCAATCATTAAGGCGCCAGGAGCGTCATCTTCTACGCCCCTTGAAAATAGGCGATATTTCCGTGGACTTTCCCGTTTTACCTGCTCCCATGGCCGGGATTACCGACAGGCCATTCAGGGACATAGTCAGGCAGTTTGGAGTGCAACTTACTTTCACGGAAATGGTCAGCTCGGAAGCGCTGGTTCGTGAAAATAAGAAAACGAGAAAACTCTTTTCTACCGCCAGGGAAGAATGGCCTCTCGCAGTTCAAATTTTCGGTTCAAAACCACGGACTCTGGCTGATGCTGCCAGGATTGTCGAAGCAGAGGGAGCTGCCATAATAGACATCAATTCCGGTTGCCCGGTAAAAAAAATTGTTAAGCAGGGAGCGGGGGCAGCTCTTTTAAAGGATCCGGAAAGGCTTGCCAGGATTCTGCATCATGTCAGGCAATCGGTAAAAATACCGGTTACGTTGAAGACACGGGCAGGATGGGATCACACGACAATTAACGTGGAGGAAGTAGCCAGGCTCGCGGAAGATTCAGGTATAGATGCCATTACCCTGCACCCTAGAACCGCAACCCAGCTTTTCGGGGGCACAGCCAACTGGGAGCTAATCAAACAGGTGA
>JALXAI010000015.1 GCA_026992215.1 Desulfobacterales bacterium
TATTACTCGTTTCTTGGGTTGTTTAAGCCTCCCGGGAAATTTTATTCCACGGTAAAACAGGTTCATTTTATCGGCAACAAGTCGATTGCAGTGGTATCGTTTACTGCCGCCTTCTCCGGGATGGTTCTTGGGCTTCAGGGTTATTATACCCTGTCCAAGTTCGGTTCCGAGGGATTACTTGGCTCCGCGGTTGCCCTGAGCCTCATAAGGGAACTTGGACCTGTGTTGACGGCACTTATGGTAATCGGCAGGGCAGGTTCGGCAATTTGTGCGGAGATAGGCATAATGCGAATAGAAGAACAAATAGAAGCCCTGGAATGTATGGCAATTGATCCTTACAGCTACATAATTGCTCCAAAAGTTCTCGCTTGCATTGTGGCCATACCCCTGCTGACCGCAATTTTTGACATAGTGGGTATGATGGGGGGGTACGCTGTGGGAGTTGGGTTAATGGGAGTGAACCCTGGTGCCTTTATCTGGGGAATGAAAAACAGCGTTTTGAACCAGGACATCTGGATGGGGGTTGTAAAATCAATCGTTTTTGCAATCCTCATGATATGGATCTGCTGCTATAAGGGGTTTTGGGCAGGGACAAGGCGCGGAAGTTTCGGTGCCGAAGGTGTAAGTAAGGCAACCACGGAAGCAGTGGTGCTATCATCCGTGATGGTGCTTGTTGGTGATTACATCATAACATCTCTGATGCTTTAACGATGCTGGAGGAATAATGGAGCGGAAAGGCGTTACCGAGTTTTTGGTAGGGATATTTATATTGATAGGCATGGTGTCGCTGGCTTACTTATCGCTGTCTCTGGGAGAAGTAACGGTCTTTGGAAAAAGCAAGTATTATCAGGTGAATGCTATTTTTTCCTCTGTGGCTGGTCTCAAAAAAGATGCCATTGTTTCAATTGCTGGGGTGGAGATAGGACGAGTGGTAGACATTTCGCTCACTGAAGATAAGGAAGCGCTTGTAAAGATGCGGATACGAAGAGATATAAAGCTTGAGGATGATTGCATTGCGTCAATAAAGACCATGGGGATTATTGGCGACAAGTACGTTATGATTTCTCCTGGAGCTTCGGATGAAATAATTCCACCGGGTGGTCGTATCAGGGAAACGGAGCCACCGCTAGATCTCGAAGAACTGATAGGGAAATATATCTTCGGAAAGGTAAAGTAATTATTCCTTCTGGTCTTTACTTTCCGGGGGCTTCCATAAGACCGGTTTGTTGCATGCTATTTTCTGGAGATACCTGCTTGGACCGGAGGACCGGTCCCCTGGTGTTCCGCAAGTTCTGCGTCCACCGGGCTTCCCGAAAATAGTGCCTGCTCTAACCCTTGAATCATGGCATTTTTAAGGAGAGGCGAATGCTTGTTACTTTTCACGGTGCTGCGAGAGAAGTTACCGGATCGATGCATCTGGTTGCAACAAAAAAAGATTACCTGCTGCTCGATTGTGGAATGTTTCAGGGACGGCGGAAAGAATCCCAGGCAAAAAACACCGTTCTTCCCATTGATCCGACCTTGATAACCAACGTTATACTATCGCACGCTCACATTGACCACTCCGGCAGGATCCCCCTGCTTACCAAAAACGGTTTTACCGGGAACATCGTATGTACCCGTTCTACCATGGATACCAGCGCACTGCTTCTCAAGGATTCTGCCCACATCCAGGAGTCAGATGCAAGCTATCTTAATTACAAGACGGCGAAAAGGTTCCTGGAAAAGTGGTCGAGGCATCGGAAGGGTGGAGGGCAGGACGACGCCGAGATAAGGGAGATACGGGCGAGCCTCAAGAGCGGGAAGCACAGGTTGAACGATGAGGCTATCAACGAGCTTTTGAGAGAACATAATCTGAACATCATAGAGCCGCTTTACACCATGGATGATGTCGAAAGTTGCCTGCAGTTTTTTCAGGGAGTGCCGTATCATTACCCCGTGACGGTAGGCAAGGGAGTTAAATGCACCTTTTATGACGCAGGGCATATTCTTGGATCGTCGATGATATCTCTTAAGATCAGGGAGAACGGCAAGAACTTCAGTATACTTTTCACCGGAGACGTAGGCCGTTTTAACAAGCCCATTATCGAAAATCCAACGCTGAACTTCGATGATGACGACAGGAAAGTCGACCTTCTGATCATTGAAAGCACTTATGGTGACAGGTTGCATGATCCCGTGGAAAACCTGAAGGATGCACTGAAAAATGTGGTTGTCAGAACCGTTGAACGTGGCGGGTCTGTTATTATTCCCTCCTTCGCCTATGGAAGAACCCAGGAACTTATATACTTCCTACATGAACTTTACATGGAGGATGAAATACCGAAGGTTCCGGTCTACGTCGACAGCCCTCTGGCGACCCAGATAACCAAGGTCTTTGGTGAACACCCTGAGGCGTATGACAGGGAAACCCACGAGGTTTTCCTCAAAAAGGGTATAAATCCGTTCACTTTTCCAATGCTTCGTTTCGTGGAGACAGTGGAAGAATCCATGGCGCTAAACAGGGATAAAACTCCCCACATTGTCATGGCCGGATCAGGTATGTGTGAAGGAGGCAGGATTCTTCATCATCTTCGACATAAAATTCACGACGAGAAAAATACCATTCTAATAGTGGGATACATGGCACAACACACCCTGGGCAGAAGGATTCTCGAACTTGGAACGAAATACCACGACTCCGGCAAAAAGGGAGATCTACCGTTAGTAAAGTTTTATAACAAGAAATATCCTCTGAAGGCAGAAGTGGTTAAAATCGACGGGTTCAGTGCCCATGCAGATAAGGAAG
>JALXAI010000016.1 GCA_026992215.1 Desulfobacterales bacterium
GGACTACTTTTTGTTTTCCTGATGTGCATGCCGCAGAAGGGAAATGCTAAGGAGGGGAAAACCATGAGAACCGAAAAAATAAGGCATTCAGTCATTGCCGGCTCCTGGTATCCGGGCAATCCGGCGACACTTCTCAGGGAAATAAATAGCTATCTGAATGAAGCCAGGTCCCCCAGGGTCAAGGGGCGAATAGTTGGCCTGATATCGCCTCATGCGGGATACATGTACTCGGGGCCTGTTGCCGCGTATTCTTACAAACAGCTTATCGGTGAGAAATTTTCCACCGTGATTATAGTGGCTCCAAGTCACAGGGCTTACTTTAAAGGAGCCTCCATTTACAACCTTGGCAGCTATGAAACTCCGCTTGGACTTGTGCCTCTGGATTACGAACTGATAGATTCGATAATGAAGCTTGACCCGGTGATCAGGTACGTTCCTGAGGCACATTCCCAGGAGCATTCCCTCGAGATTCAGCTTCCTTTTTTGCAGGTTACGCTGGGTGATTTCAAGCTGGTTCCGATAGTAATGGGCGACCAGGGCTGGGAAAACTGTGTTACCCTGGCAAAGGCGATAGCCTCGGCAGTCAAAAGTAGCCATGATCCGGACAAAATCCTGCTGGTGGCAAGCAGTGATCTTTCTCATTTTCACAACTATAACACTGCCGTGAAGCTTGATAGCGTGGTGGTGGATGCTGTCAACGACTTTAGCCCCGAGGAACTCAATCGTGCTCTTAGAAGCGGAAAGTGCGAGGCATGTGGCGGGGGACCCATGATAACGGTGATGCTGGCGTCGAAGACCCTGGGTGCCACCAAAGCGAAAGTACTCAAGTACGCAAATTCGGGAGATATTACCGGGGAAAGAGGCTCCGTTGTGGGCTACATGGCCGCGGTGTTGTACGATAATCCCGGAAACCACGGGAAAAAGGAAAAAGTGGGGGTTGACCTGGGTCTGAGCGACAGGGATAAGAAGACACTCCACGAAATAGCACGTACCGTTATAGAAAAAGCATGCAGGGGAGAGAAAATACCCGAGTTTAAGGTGGATTCCCCCATTCTGAAGGAACCGCGGGGAGCCTTCGTAACGCTTCACGAAAACGGTCAACTTAGAGGATGCATAGGCCAGATAAGAGCTATGAAGCCGCTTTATCAAACAGTTGCCGAAATGGCTTACGCGGCAGCCTTTGAAGATCCAAGGTTCCCCCCTCTTCGGGCCGACGAACTCCCGTACATTGACATAGAAATATCGGTACTTACCCCATTTCGGAAAATAAACGATATCAGCGAGATAAAGATCGGTAAACATGGACTGATGATAAGAAAAGGCGGATACAGCGGGCTGTTATTGCCCCAGGTTCCCGTGGAATGGAAGTGGGACCTGCAGGAGTTCCTTGAACATACGTGTATGAAAGCAGGCCTGAACAAAAACGCATGGAAAGATAAGGATACGGAAATCTACGTGTTTTCCGCGGAAGTTTTCTGAAGGCGGGAGAAAAAGGATGCCCGAATTAACCAGGAGGGATCTGTTAAAAAAGGGAGGCAAAGGGATACTGGCCTGCCTTGCGTTGGGAGCCGGCCTTGGTTTTCCGTCTCCTTCACCGGGGGCTGTTGTCCGCCCGGAAAAGGGTAAGCTCGGTGTAAAACTCAGCCCTTACTTCGTTCCCCTGGAAGACAAGACCGTCAGATGCTCTCTGTGCCCGAGACAATGCGAGGTTGATCCGGGAGAAAGGGGATATTGCGAGGTCAGAGAAAATCGCGACGGCAGGTATTACAGCCTTGTTTATGGGAACCCCTGTGCCGTGCAGGTTGACCCGATAGAAAAAAAGCCCCTCTTTCATGTACTGCCCGGAACCAGGTCTTTTTCTATCGCAACGGCGGGTTGCAATTTCGACTGCAAGTTTTGCCAGAACTGGGAGATATCCCAGGCACGCCCCGAGGAGACATTCAATTTTGATCTCCCGCCCCGGAAGGTAGTCGAACTGGCCACGAAAACCGGGTGTGCCACCATCGCTTCCACTTACGTGGAACCAACGGTTTTCATCGAGTACATGCTCGATACGGGCAAACTCGCAAAAAAGGCCGGGATACTTAAAATTTATCATTCAAACGGTTTTATCCGTCGGGAACCACTCAAAGATCTCCTTGCCGTGCTCGGTGCCGCATGCATAGACCTGAAGGGATTTACTGAAAAATACTACCGTGAAATAACGGAAGGTGAGCTCGAACCCGTGCTGGAAACAATAAAGGCCATTCACGAACATGGCACGCACCTGGAACTTGTCAACCTTGTTATTCCGGGGAAAAACGACAACATGGAAGATATCAGGAAAATGTGTCTGTGGATCAAGGATAACGTGGGATTGGAAGTGCCACTTCATTTCAGTCGCTTTTACCCCCGCTACAAGCTGAAACATCTTCCGCCCACGCCCATTGCCACTCTGGAAAAAGCCAGAAAACTTGCCATGGATGTTGGCCTCCATTACGTCTATATTGGTAACGTGCCCGGACACGAAGCAGAAAACACTTACTGCCCCGGGTGCCATGAAAGGTTGATTCACCGGTTCGGTTACAGGATATTAGAAAATAAAATAAAAAACGGTAAGTGCCCCCTATGCGGGACGAAGATTGCCGGAATATGGACCAGGTAGAGAAATGGCAGATGTAATTTCACTGGACAAGTTTAAGCGAAGATCTGTTGCAACCAAGGCACTGGAATACTGGAACAAAAGGTTCCCGGAAAAGCTGGAGGTGGATACGCGTTTTTCCGACCTCACTGATGCCACCCTGGC
>JALXAI010000017.1 GCA_026992215.1 Desulfobacterales bacterium
TTGATATTATGGCATAGTCATAAAGTAGGGTAATACAAGGTCGGGCGCAATAACTTCTTGAATTTTAAACAAAAATGGGAGGCTAAAATCCACGTGCAAGGATAACTAGGAAACTCGGGCTAGGGTAAGGCTGGGTTCAATAATCCCTAAGAAAGTGATGCTATTCTTTTCGTATGGCCTGGGTCGTGCTGTGAATCCGGGATTTGTATATTGTTGTAGATTAGTGTAATAATAGTTAAGGTTGGCGGTGTATGGGTGAAACTGAAAGTCGGTTGTGAAAAACGCAGTTTTAATGGACGGCTCAAAGCATGTTTGGACGTTTTCTGAAGAGATTTTTCAGAAAGGGAGAGACGGGAAAAGAAGGCGTGACAAAACAGTCGCGCACGTCTTTTGAGAAGGAGCAGGCGGACGCCGAAGGGCCTTCCGGTAGAAGTCCCGGCAATGATGCCGGACAACCCGGCGAAGGCAATTCCCCGGAGGGTGGTAAAGTTTTAGTAGCAACAGCTGGCGATACCTTTTCTGAAACGGTGATTGAATACGCGGTTGGATTTGCGGAAAGAATGGGATATAAAATTATCGCTGTCAACGTTGAACCGATCGACATTGAGTACACCAGGTCCTTGGGGGAGTACTCGGAAGAGCTATGCAGGGAGTTCGAAAACAGGGCGAAGGAGCAAATAAAAGGATTTGAGGGAACTGCCCGGAAGAGAAATATTGGTTTCAAGCATCTTATCAAATTCGGGGATCTTAACAATTGCATAAAAGAAGTTTACGAAACCGAAAAGCATGTTGAGTTCGTAATTACTGATCCAAAAGAGACGAAAGATGGAAACGGGAAAACCATTCCTGTATTCTGTATGACATCCGAGAACTGATAAATTGTTTTTGGCATTTCCTGACGAGATAATTAGCGATCCGCCGGGTGTAGCGGGTGGCAGGTAAGGTTATGGAAGTAGAATCGCCCTTGTATCAGGTACTTTGAACACGGGCCGATTCTGCTATACTGGTCTAACCGAATTAAGTAAGGGAGGGGTAAATGGATACTCACTTTATATTTGGCGTTGCATTGATACTGGTTACTCTCGGCTTGTGTTACGCTTTCAGAAAGGAGAACAAGAAATAGCACCCAGGCGGCATGGCTTATTACCCGGGCTTGCCTGTCATTGGTGTCCCATGCCCTGAAGTGTGGCAGTTTACCCGGGGAAAAGCAGTAAGCGATGGTATCCCTGAGATAACCTGATTAAGACCCGCTCTTTTTCGCGGCCTTTCTCCAGGCAAAACGGCCTTGCCCCCCTGAACACGCGTTACTTGAAAGGGAGGAGCCTTCGTTCTGTTCATTGTTCCACATCATGGGTAAGTAATTATTTCACCCCGTAGAAGAAGTACATTACCGAAAGCATTACCACCAGGAAAATAACCGTCATAATTGCGCCGGCCTTTGCGTAGTCGACTGTGCGGTATCCTCCCGGTCTCATTATCAGTGCGTTTACCTGGTGAGTCGGAAGTACAAATGTGTTTGAGGCCGAGAGCCCCACCACGAGAGCTGCCATCCTGGGATCTCCGCCGGCCATGATGGCCATGTTCATGCATAACGGCACCAGCAGCACCGTGGCACCGACATTGGATATGACCAGGGTGAAGAAGGATGTCATGACACCGATAACGGCAAGGAGCATTATCGGAGAGACCTTGCCGATCAACTCCAGGACTCCCTTGGCTATGAAAGCAGCGGTGCCTGTCTGTTCGAAGGCCGTCCCTAAAGGAATGAGACCGCCCAGCAGGAAGACGGTCATCCAGTCTACCGAGTGATAAGCTTCGTCTACAGATAGCACGCCGGTAATGATCATCCCGAGAGCCCCTGACATCAGGGCAACTGATAGCTTCACCTTGAAAAATATTACCTGGGTTAGAGCGATGGCAAGCCAGAAGACCGCCCACTTTGCTTTTTCCGGCCTGAGGATTTCCCCTTCCAGTGGAGTTGCAAAGGTAAGGGCGCGGGGCTGAGGCTGGTTCTTGATAATATGAAACCTGTCCCAGGGACCCTGGAGAAGTATTGCGTCTCCCATTTTCAACCTCACGTGATTAAGTCCCGCAAGGTACACCCTGTCTCCTGTGTATATTGCTATTGGATTGACCTGGTATTGTTCCTGAAAACGAGCCTCTTCAAGCGTCTTGCCAACCAGCGGAGAACGAGGTGAAACAACGGTCTCCACAAGACCGGCATTGGTTCTGGCCAGGTCGTCTGCAAACAGATCAAGGCCTTCCTTTATTTCCCATTTCATGTATTCGGCCAGTTTTTTTACGTTTATTTGTCTTCCAAGCACAACAATGTCGTCACCGGGTGCGATGGTATCTGATTTTCTGGGTACCAGGTTTTTTAGCTTAGCGGAGGCATTTCCGATGGCGATGACGGTAACAAGAAAATTTTGCCTGATTCCAAGTTCTTCCAGGGTCTTGGGGCCTTCAAAGTCTTCGGGAACATGGATTTCGTACGCCTGGTCAAGAGCAGGATAGTCCCTCATGAGCATGGCACTGATGCCACCGCCTTCTGTTTCTCCCTTGCTGGCGGGTAATATGAATTTGCCGAATACAAGGAAGTAAATGACCGCGCTGGCAAGAAGGCACAACCCTATGGGAGTTTGTGTAAAAAGTCCGAAAGGTTCGAGCTTTTTTCCACCTATCACCATCAGGTCATTTAGAAGTATGGTAGGGCTCGCACCCACCAGGGTCAGTGTTCCACCGATAATTGCACAAAATCCCATGGGCATCAGGATCCTCGAGATAG
>JALXAI010000018.1 GCA_026992215.1 Desulfobacterales bacterium
CCCGGCTACCATCCCTGTAAATGGTAAGTCCCTTGCAACCAAGCTTGTAAGCCAGCATGTAGGCCTCATAAACATCATCGGGCTTTGCCGTGAAAGGAAAGTTTATAGTCTTGCTCACCGCGTTGTCTGTAAACTCCTGGAACGCGGCCTGAACCCGTATATGCCACTCGGGGGTAACATCATGCGCGGTTACGAAGATCTTTTTTATGTCATCCGGTATCTCGGAAAACTCCTGTACCCTTCCTTTGGTTGCAATTTTTTTGACAAGGTCATCGGAGTAGAATCCTCGTTGTTTGGAGATTTCGAGAAAAATCGGGTGCACTTCAACGAGTTCGGTTCCTTCCAGCACTCGCCTTATAAATGACACGGCAAAAATCGGTTCAATACCGCTGGAACACCCGGCAATGATGCTGATGGTGCCCGTGGGAGCAATGGTGGTGGTAGTGGCGTTTCTCATGTAGGGGGTATCACCGTTGTCGTAAATACTCCCGGCGTAACTCGGGAAATTACCCCGCTGCTTTGCCAATTCGGCGGAAGCTTCCTTGGATTCTTTCTGGATAAATCCCATTACTTCCCTTGCGACCTCAAGGGTCTGTTCGGAATTGTACGGGATCCCCATCTTTATGAGCATGTCGGCAAATCCCATTACCCCAAGGCCGATTTTCCTGTTTTTCTTCGTGTTTTCTTCAATTTCCGGCAGGGGATACTTATTTACGTCAATAACGTTGTCGAGAAAATGTACGCTCCTCCACACACAGCGTTTTAACCTGTCAAAATTGATAGAACCATCCTCAACCATCTTCGAAAGATTAATTGAGCCCAGGTTGCACGATTCAAACGGTAGTAGCGGCTGTTCTCCGCAGGGGTTGGTCGATTCTATTTCCCCCAGGTGGGGAGTGGGATTATCTTTGTTGATCCTGTCAAGAAAAACGATCCCGGGTTCTCCTGTTTTCCAGGCCGATTCGACTATCTTAAGAAATATCTCCCGCGCGTTTACGGTTTTTACCTGCTCGCCGGTTCTGGGATTTATCAGGCCGTAGTCAAGGTTTTTCTCGACCGCTTTCATGAACTTCTCGGTTATTCCAACTGATATATTGAAGTTATTGAGCTTTTTCAGGTCGTTCTTGCAAACTATAAATTTTTCGATGTCAGGGTGATCTATCCTTAAGATGGCCATGTTGGCTCCCCTTCGGGTGCCGCCCTGTTTTATCGCTTCCGTTGCTGCATCAAATACGGTTATAAAAGAAATGGGACCACTTGATACCCCCTTGGTTGAATGCACCACGTCGTTTTCAGGCCTCAAGCGCGAAAAGGAAAAACCTGTTCCCCCGCCGCTCTTGTGAATCATCGCAGTATGCTTTATTGCCTCGAAGATGCTCTGTATCGAATCATCCACTGGGAGCACAAAGCAGGCGGAGAGCTGCCCGAGCGACCTTCCGGCGTTCATGAGAGTGGGTGAATTCGGGATAAATTCGAGGTTTGCCATCATTTCGTAGAATTCAAGCGCCAGAGACTCGGTGTCAGCGTCTTCGTCGTACAACCTGTCCGCTTCGGCAATTGCGGTTGCCACCCTCCAGAAAAGCTGTTCCGGGGTCTCCAGGACTTCCCCCTTTTCATTTCTCTTCAGGTAACGCTTCTCCAGTACGACTCTCGCATTATCAGATATCAGAACAGGTTTAAGTCCTGGAGTGGTTTTTGTTTCAATGGGTATGGTCTCGGTGATCTGGGATGCGCTGGCCATTATTACTTTCTCCTCCCGACAACATAATAAGATTAAGAAAATAAAAATCCTTGTGGCCGGAAGCCCCAAAGGATAAGCTCATAGGATTACCATGTGGCACTCAATGCCACTATTATCACCTAATCTTTCTGATGGTCCGGTTACCCCTCCCGGAGGACCATCTTTCCTCATACAGGCCGGTTTCTGGCTCATTCGTTATCGTGGTAACGAATTCACAGAGCAGGGCACGCACCGGACTTTCACCGGTTTACCGTTTAAATCTCGAAAATCGCCGTTTCCCAATTGCTGCGCACAGGCTCTCCTGATCGCTGGTAAACATTTTGATCTCTCGAGATGCCTGTATGAATATTTGTAAGCCAAACATAACTTTCCTATCTTTACTCCACCGACGCGTGGCTGTCAATAAGATCAGATGAGTATCGGGAAAGATTTTTTGCGGGCTAAGAATCGTCAAAGATTTCAAAGTTATAACGCTCCTGAATTCTGCGTATGAATTTTTTCAGAAGCCTTAGCCTGTAGTGGATACCGTCGAGGTACAGGGTGGGGGAGGGGTGCCTGAGCTCCAGGGCATGTTCGAGATCCCTTACGTAGGGTTTAAATGCTTCTTCCAGTGGTATCTTTCGCTTTCCTGACGAATTTTCTATCAACCCGAGTTTTCTTAATTCCTTTGCGAGTCTTTCGAAATCTCCGTACACGTGCCCCACGATACCTTTCTGACGGGCAAGGGCTATGTTTTCTTCGTTGTCGTCAATAAAAAATACGTTTTTGGGACGCAAGTTCATCTCCTTGCAAACATAATCATAGATCTCGGGGTCGTGCTTGCTCATGCCGATCTTGAAGGAAATAAAAAGGTAATCAAAATGAGAATAAATGTCGTATCTTCTGTCAAGTTCATCCAGCCAGGAAGTCTGATCAGACAGCAACCCAACCTTGTACCTTGCCCTGAGACTGTCAACGAGCTTCACCATGTAATCCCTGGGACGAAACATTTCATACATGTACTCCCGAAGCTCATCAATATTCACGCTCCCTCTCGGTATTTCCAGTTCGCTGAGAATCTTCTCCCAGAAATAATCCTCGGTAACTTTCCCCGTAACGAAACCGTCCTTTATGCAGATCTGTTTGAACCCAAGCTCAAAAACTGCCGAAAAGCTTTTACCGGATATCCCGGCCAGTTTTTTCAAAAGAGCCGAAAAACCTTCTCCTCCGTAGACACCACCGTAATCGAACAGTATCGCCTTAATCATCCTTTTTCCTGTTGCTAAGATACGTCATAAAAGTTATGTCCGGTTTCTACCTGCCTTGCTTTAAGGCTTTTTAAGAGTCACCACGGTGATTCCCCAGTTTCCGGAACCATGACCTCCCAGGTGGAAACCCGCGACGAAATCCCACGAAGACAAGAGTCGGTGCACGCGCTCGCGCAACATGCCGGTTCCCTTGCCGTGTATAATAGTAACTTCCGGTATTCCTTTTTTCATGCACTCTTTCAGATATTCAAACAGAAGTTCTTTCACATCGGAAGGATGAAACATGTGCAGGTCAATGGTTCCGGTAACTGGAATATGAACTACCTCTGGCACATCACCATTGTTCTGTGGTAAATTGTTTTTGCCCATATCCGTTTACTTATTCCGCCAGGGAGGGAAATATGTCAAAAAAAATGCTTCTGGTTGCCACCGCGGGTGGTATTTTTATATTCATCTCGGGGTTTTACAGGCTTTACAAGCAGGGCCAATGGACCCTTCTCCTGCTTGGCTTTCTGATACTTGTTTCCTGCTATTGCAATTATCTCAAAAACAAGGACAAATACGAATAGCCTGATTGCCCGGCAATACCGCACCCCAGGATAAGGTAATCCTTCCCAGGAAAAGATCGCCTCGGTGGCGTTTTCTAGAAGTCAGACAGAGCAGGCTTCCCAAGAACCTTGAGGTAAAACGTGTTATTCAAGTAAGCAATTATCCATTGTTTGCCGTCGTAAATAAACAGGTTGGTGGAAGCGGTGTCCTGTTTAATTCTCCAGAAATGACTGTTATCAAGCCCCAGCACGGCACAGCTGATTACCTTGTTGGGTACCCTGTGAGCCACGAGTACGATACTTTCATCAGGGTGTTTCTTGATGAGATCTTCTATGGCTCCCATGGTCCTGGTCCGGACCTCTTCAAGAGATTCTCCACCGGGGAAGTCAACCTTATGGGGTTCGGTTAACCACAGCTTGTAAAGATCGGGGTATTTCTTTTCAATTTCCTCCCTTCCCTTTCCTTCCCATTCTCCGTAGCTGATGTCGATTATCGGTTCCAGGGGCAGTACGGGAAGATCATGGTATTTTGCTATTCCTTCCGCTGTTTGAACGGATCGTTTGAGAGGACTGCTGTATATGGCATGGATGGTCTCGTCCTTGAGAGCCTCACCCGCGAGGTCAGCTTCCTTTAACCCCGTGTCATCAAGAGGAATGTCGGCTCTTCCCCTGAAAATCTCACCAACATTCCATGCCGTCTGTCCGTGTCGCACCACAAATATTCTCGTCATTTTGACCCCTCCTCTGGATGTTTGAGAATATTCAAAGAACAAGGCTGTCCTGGTGGAGACAGTAAATACTTCGACAAAGCTCAGTACAAATTCTCATGCATTAAATCATTTCCAGGTCGCTTGAAAGCGTATCAAGAATCTGTTTGTCGTTATCATCGATCTGGGTAAATCTTATTTTCATCCCTCTGGGTGTAATTTCATCGTCGGGACCGTACTGGTTCGTCCAGACGACCTCTCCCTCGGCTTCTATGGGTTTTTTTAGCGGTCCGCCACTCAATCGCAGTCTCAGAATAGTATTGAGTTTTAACGGTCGCGGACAAACTATGAGGGTAAACTTACCGCTGATATCCCTTGCTTTACCCTGGCCCTTCTGTCCATTGGCACTGAAAATGACTGGTATCTCAAGCTTTGTTTTGATGTTCTTCCTGTTTTCGCCGGTATCAGCCTGCATGTGAATCCTCCGACCAAGTATTATGATCCGGAATCGACTAATTTTAATGCGTAGTGTTTCAAGTAGCAAACATTATTTTGCCTATCCCTGTTATAGTATCTTACAAAGTTGGGAGGAATTTTGTAAAGAAAAGATGAAAGACTGAAACTATGGCTTGTCCACCGCCGGGCATGCGTGACCTTTTGAAAAAAGGAACATGCTGCGTCGCGGGCATTTCGGCGAAGTAGGTGTTGACAAAAAAAACTCTAGTGGTTAAAAAGCGCTATGGATACGCAACATGCGCCTGTAGCTCAACAGGATAGAGCAACGGACTTCTAATCCGTAGGTTCGGGGTTCGAGTCCCTGCAGGCGCGCCAGAGAAAACAAGGGGTTAGGCGGATTTGCTTAACCCCTTATTTTGTTGACGTGAAAATAGCCTGAAAAATTTCAGATCGTTTCACGCGCTTTTCACGTTTTTCACGTGCAGGCAAAATTGCTTCAATTCTGCCAATCGCCATTTCAAAATTCCGCTTAACGCCACCACCGGGGGCAGGGGCATCTCGGCATGACAAATCGTACGTGTGCAAACCGCTCACCAGGTCGACGCAATTTTAAGCAAAGGTTTACCATCATGTAGGCGTAACAGGCGCCTTTGGCGATGCAGTTGCAATTCAAACAGTGTAAGCTTGTTAAAAACCCTCGCGAAGACACCGAGATGCTTAGGAAATTCTTTGTTAGCCAGCTGCTGCTTTCAAAAAGATAATTTTGTCAAGGTATTTACTTCGATCCGATAGAAATGATTGCTTCCAACGCAACTTTTGCCTTGAACTCCTTGCTAAATCTTCGACGTTTCGTATGACCCCTTTCCCTGTTTTTTCACTTTAACACACTGTCTCATTCTCGGGGTCAATTATATTTACCATACGCGATTTTCAACATTTTACATCGAAATCACACATGGGCCCAAGTGTGGTCAATTCCCCTAAGAATCCTGATGTCCTAATCGAGTTTAATTCCCAGCTGTGAAAGAGTTTCCAAGATTTTATTTTCATAATCCTCTTCGGATATAGAACCTTTTTCAGCCGTTATACTGATTTTCACATTTTCAAACCTTGTATGGAGATAATTAACCATTCCCAAAATGCCTGAAGCTTTTCCTTTTGGGAGTTGAAACTTTAAATTGAGACTTTTTCGGATCTCCTGACCTCCGACGGGTAGATCCTCAACTGGGGTCTGTATTCCTGACTCAGGTACTTGGTGTTCTTCCTCACCTTGTGTCCCTGCAAAGGTTTCAACAAATGGTTTCGGTTTGTCTTCTCTGGAAGGAAAAAGATCTTCATGGACTAGTATTTCCGGTTCGCTTAATGAAACCTCAACTCTTTCCCTTATGTAGCGACAAAGAACTTGACCGTTGCTATACTCGCCCAGTCCAAATAGACCTTTTAAAACTCCTTCTTTAATTGCGTCCTTCAACACTTCGCTGTTGAGTACCCTGATTTCACCAGGTGTCCTGAGGGTGGACTGGAAAAGTTGCCTTGTAGAGACGTATTCTCTATCTTTCAGGTATTTTTCCCTAATAACAAGAGGTGAAATGTTTTCCAGGATGTCTCCTTCGGATTTGAGTTCGCTATAAACATCATCATCGATTTTCCCTGTAGCGCCATATGTTGGAATTCCAAGATCAATATCTTTGAAACCTTCCTGGGTTGGCACGTGGACCACCCGGTAATATCTTCTGAGGCTTTCTTCGAGTATTTCATCATCCTTGATTTGAGCATTTATTTCTTTTTTTTGTTCGCTTGTGAGGTTGAGCGTTTTGTCTTCCAAAAGGGACTTATAAGCTTTAGCCCTTTTCATAAGCGCATAAAATGCGGGTTTTTCGGAAGCTACCGGAGAAAGAAAAAAGAGCGTATTTCTATTGACCCTCGGATTATTTCCCCTGTTTTCCAAGATTCTTGTCCTGAGAGATTCATCGTCTTCCCTCAATATCACCAGTTTTAGATCGGGACTATCCGGGATTTCAGTGTCACTTTTAGGCCAGATGTAAACCTTAAATCTTTGCCCGGAAAGCTTATAACGAAGCAGGCTTTTTTCTGTGTCGAGACAGTCTTCATCAGTTATGTTCTCGATTCTTGTCAAGATTAATCGATTCAGGTTAGGCTTGTTTGTGAAAGAGTACTTGCCTCCTTCACTCTGGAGGTAAAACAACTTATTTTTTAAAAGCTCGACGGCCTCAGCAACAACGCTTGAGGGATTGCCGGTCGTAGTCGCGTTTCGTTTTATTTCCCCCAGATTTGCTCCTTTTTCCACCCCGCCGGAATGAGAGTAAAGAAAAATGGTTGTTCCTGCTCTTGTGCCAAGCTTGAGCCCTTTATACGCATCACCCAGTTCAGCATCAACTTTCCTTGACCCGGCTTCCGGCCCGGTAATGTCGTTGGATATTATTCCATTGAATTCATTTCCGATGTGTTTAAGTAACTCGGTCCGAATTTCGTGGTTTGACAGATCGAAATCAGCGAGAGTTATATATGAAAGTGGTTTTTCTTTCAGCGAATGAACCACCAGTGAAAGGAGCCTTAAAACCCCTCTTGTCCTCTGAAAACTTGGAAAGCTTCCCCACCTGTGATACAGGGTATCTACAACCTCCGGGAGGAATGGGTACGAGGCTTGAAATCGTTTGCGATAATCCGATTTTTCTATCCCAGCAGGGAGAATCCCTTCTTTCTCTGCATAGTCAACGAATTCTTCAACCTGCTTTCTGGCGTTTTCCGTATCTATCCTTGAAAAAAGTCGGCTTCTTATCACCTGAGTGATTTCATCCTCCTGAACTGGAGTGTATATTTTCTCAACTCGCCCGGCTACTTTCTGGAGTTGCTGAAACAATCTTTCTGCCCTTTCGTCATAGTGTTCAATCACACTTGATGGCAGCGACACCACAAGGCATACCCTCTCCAGGGTCCCGACCACCTCTGTCAATTCTTGCATAAATGCAATTGCCTGCGCTGCAAGCGTACTTTCCTGTATTTTGACTGTTGCGGCCTTTGTAATGTATTGCAACACTTCGTCCATTAAAAGAAGAACAGGCTGGTTTTCATCCAGTACCTCACGAAGAGCCTCCCTGCCCGGCGCAACCATTCCCTGCAATTTTTTCACGTTTCCTGTTAATTGTTGTTCAATCAATTCCCACAAGCTGTCTTTTGAACTCAGCGCTGTTCCAACGATTACCACGGGGTTGGCATTCCACTTCTTAGCCAAGTGATACATTGCGATAAGAGAATGTGTTTTACCGCCTCCAAAGGGAGTTTGTATCTGAATTACAGGATCACCCCCCTTCCCCTGTAACCTTTTTTCCACCAGAGCAAGTAATGCGTTTAGCCCCTGGGTCTTATAAGTCTTCTTGAAAAACTCCTCACTATCCTTATATTCTTCCGGTCCTCGTTCTTTAAAAACTTCCCACAGATCCGCGGCAAACACGTCCATGGTTAACCGACCATCAAGTATATCCTGGTGTGGGACAGCAATAGTGTGAAATGCCTTCATTTGGCAGACTCCTTTATCCATTTCTTGAGAGTCTTTATTCCCTGATCAACAGAAATTAATAATTCCAGGAACTCTCGAAAATTAGGCTTTAAATCTATCCTGGCTATTTTGTGTAGTTCCTTTGGATCCGAGGGAACCCCAAAGGTCGCCGGATCAATCTTATTTGCTCTTGCCCTCGCCAACAGCCAATGTTCCAAATATGGAGAGACGACAACAAGTTTTTTACTGTCATCGTTTTTTCTGGACATGAATTTGAGAGATGCCTCGGATACTTCCTCCACGTAGTTTGACATGTCTTTGGGGTCAGGACTTCCGGGATCTTCATCGACGATTCCCATTGCTCTTTTCTTCTCATTTTTTACTTTATTTACAACGTTTCCTTTTCCGCTCTCGTGAGCAATGCTTTTTCTGGGAACGCCAAGCTCCTTTACCAGTAACAGATCCGTGTAGCATTCGACGAAAATCACGCGTTTTCCTCCAGTTCTATGAACCGATCTATGTTGAAAAACGGATCGTATGAAAGCAATTCTGAGATATCATCACCCCAAACAGCTTTTACTTTTGTTTCGTAGTTCTCGTAATAAGTTATGAAAACGCATACGTCATGTTTACTCGATTTTTCCAGGATAGAGGCAAGAAGATACGGATTATGGGTTGCTATAAAGTACTGGTTTGATTCATCAAAAGCGATTCGCTCCCCAAGATATTTTGTGTAGTATGGAAACGCATGTGCCTCAGGTTCTTCAAAGACTAGAGTGGAATTCTCGTTTGATTCCATTGCGATCACATGAAAAATTATTCTCTGAAGAGTTTCAGAAGTAAGGGAATAAGGGTAGCTTATAGCTATGTCATCGACTATTTTTTGCACTTCGATGGAGCGATGTTGGGGCCTAAATACCACCCTTAGACCAAAAGTGCTGAAAAACTGACTTATGGTCTCACGCAACTTTTTCTTATGCATAACTACGGAAAAGAGATTATCTC
>JALXAI010000019.1 GCA_026992215.1 Desulfobacterales bacterium
GGACGAGCCACTTTTCGTCTACCGAATACCGGTGAAACCCGAATCCGACCTGGTCGAAAATACCACCGTTTTTCATTGCCTTGAGTGTTTTTTCCACCATTTTAAGGGCATCGGGATCTCCTGTCCTCTTGTGCCACCTCAATAGAAACGTATAGTTATGGGGAGTGGGAAACTTGGGTGGATAACTGAAACCGCCCCACCTGGCATCGAAGGCTGTCGACATGTGCCCGTAGGCCTTTTTAAGAACATCAAGACCAACCCCTTCTCCGGGCACTTCATTTTTATCCCCGGGCTCCAATGCGCTCACTATCTTATCGGACGCACTAAGTATCTTATCCCTGTCTTTCTTCCAGAGTTCCCCTATCCGGACAATCACATCCCTGAAACCGATCATTCCCCTTCGAGCCACCTTCGGGAAATAGGTGCCGGCAAAAAAGGGCTTGGCATCAGGAGTCATGAAAACCGAAAGAGGCCACCCGCCACTTCCCGTCATCGCCTGGCACACGTTCATGTACACCTGGTCAATGTCCGGGCGTTCTTCCCTGTCTACCTTGATCGAAACAAAATACCTGTTCAAAAGGTTTGCGATCTCTTCATCTTCAAAGCTTTCCTTTTCCATCACGTGGCACCAGTGGCACGTGGCGTAGCCAATGGAAAGAAAGATCGGCTTATCCTCCCTTCTGGCCTTCTCGAAGGCTTCTTCGCACCACGGATACCAATTAACGGGATTGTGGGCGTGCTGTAACAGGTAGGGACTCTTTTCATGTATCAGGCGGTTGACATGTTGCTCCTTATTGCTATCTGCAGTACTCACCGTAGCTCCGGAAACAAAAATAAAAAAAAGAACAAAGGGTAGATAAACAAATCTACCCTATTTCCTGCAAGAATGGCGCGAATCAGCCTAGAAAGCATTCTCTGTTTTCCATACTTCGTACACTTTGCCCACAAGATCTGGCCCGGGCTTCAGGGTGGGCTTGCCCGGTTTCCAGCCGGCGGGAGTGGCTTCCGTTTCACCGGATTCGCGGACATGCTGATATGCCTGGATCTGACGTATCAATTCCATCACGTTTCTCCCCACGGGCGGGGTCATCACTTCCATGGATTGAACGACGCCATCAGGGTCAATGATGAATCTACCCCTGACATCAACTCCTGCCTCTTCGTCGTACACCCCGTATTCGGCACCGATCCTGCCGGAACCATCGGACAACAGCGGATACGGAACTCCTCCATCAACCATCTTGGAGAGCTCATTCTCCTGCCAGCTCTTATGAACAAAGGGGCTATCCACGCTTATGGCAAGTACTTCTACTCCCATCTTCTGAAGCTCATCGTACTTTTCGGCAACTGCCGAAAGCTCCGTAGGTCAGACAAAAGTGTAATCTCCCGGGTAGAAACACAAAACAACCCATTTCCCCAGGTAATCCGAAAGCTTGACCATTTTTATCTCACCATTTACATATGCCGGTGCTTCAAAATCAGGGGCTTTCCTTCCCACCATGATTTTTGTCATTTTCTCCTCCTTCGCCTTGGCTGGTTCCTCTGTTTTCGATGTTTCATCTTTGTCACCAACAACCTTGCCCGTTAACTGACCACATTTAAGCTTGGCCATAACAACCCTCCTCACTATTCAATAAGATTACTGCCCACTCACATCGATACGCCTTCTACTTTCACCTCCCTTCACTTTCGGCCACCTTTGCCAGTTCCCTTTCCAGGACCTCGAGCCCTGGCCTTTTGTTTATGTCATGGATATCTATGTACCTGATAACCCCTTTTTTATCGATAATGAACAGCGCCCTTTCGGAAACGCCATCAGACCTGAGCACACCATATTTTTTAGCGACCGCTCCGTGAGGCCAGAAATCAGAGAGAACAGGGAACCAGAGCTTACCCATTTCTCCGGTCCACGCGTAAAGAGTGGGTATATTATCTACGCTTATGCCGAGAAGCACCGCATTGTAACGATCAAATATTTCCTTTGCTATGTTATAACCGGGCCACTGCCCAGAGCAGACCGGGGTCCACGCGGCGGGAACAAAAGAAATAACCACTATCTTTTTCCCAAGGTAATCGTGCAACGATATTTTCCTGCCGTCTGTTGACGGAAGGGTAAAATCAGGTGCCGGATCCCCAACTTTTAGTCTGGTATGACTGTCAACGGGCTTTAATTTTCCAGGGTCATAAATGGAATCCCTCAGCCCTCCTGACGAAATCCCAACCATCGATAAAATTAATGCCCCGGCAAGACTAAACCACAATAATGCCCCTCTTCGCCTGGTATTCCAACTCATCATATCCCCCTACGAATCTTTTTTAACTCCGGATAGCCTGATAATCAATTTCAAAAAATCCCGGTAATTATCAAACCCGCCCGGCTTTGAATAAAATACAAAACCCTTCGAATCTCCGCCAAGTTTTACTCCGATAAAATAAGGGGTTCTTTTGACACCGATTTCTTTGTAAAGCTTGAATTCAGCATCAGGAATTAAGGGGAAAGGGATCTTGTATTTTTTTCGAAAGAAATTGACCTCGTAAGCCGAGTTCCCGATTCCTATCCCGATTATCTTTATTCTACCCTTTAGATCAGGATCTTTCTCTATGGCTTCGTATAACTTGTTAACAACAGGCGCGTGCCTCTGGCAGTGAGGACAATACATGCTGAATATCTCAACGATAACCACCTCGGCTTTTATGTCCTGCACAGTGAAACTTTTTCTGTTTGGAGAAATTCCCAGGTATT
>JALXAI010000020.1 GCA_026992215.1 Desulfobacterales bacterium
TCTATTATTACGATGGAACGTGGAGAAAAGACCCGCATCTGGTAAATCGCGAAGGTAATCAAAAGCTCGGACACGGTCGTTGCTTTGATCAGGTTCACAAGGTCAACTATTCCCGTGTAACGCCACATTCCCCGGTATAAATTGAAAAAATAAAAAAGAAATATCTTGGCGAGAACCACAATCAGGATGGTGTGTTTGATTGAATATATTACGGACGGGGTGTTTATATCGAAATTTAAACGAAGCAAAAATGCTCCGATATAAGCAGTAATTACAAGAGCTATATCTGCTGCTATTATGATAAAAGAATTGCGGCTCGGAAGATACGCAAAGTGACTCTTTAGCCAGCTCTTCATTCTGCTGTGCCCCAACAAATATAACAATTCCGTTCCCCGGATGTTAAAATTTCCTTATAATTCAAATGGCAAAAAAATGCTACATAAAAGTCACAATGAAAGCGACTTTTTGATGTTTTTTCGCCACATTTTTGCGCCGCTTGATGTCCTGGTTCCCGGGCTACGCCATGTGAATTGAAAAAAGCTGCCCTAAAACCTTGGTATCTGCCTTATCAGACCGTTTGAAAAGGTGAAACATGGTACTTTTCGAAGCACCAGAACCAATTTACGAAGACAGGAAACATGCCGGAGAGGTACTTGCTGATCGGCTAAAAAACCTGGAAACAAACAATACGATTATCCTCGCAATACCTAATGGGGGGTATACCCGTAGCAGTTCCGATAGCCGGAAAACTCGGCCTGCCCCTGCGCCTGATGATAGTGAGGAAGGTTCAGTTCTCGGACAATCCGGAAGCAGGATTCGGAGCCCTGACTTCGGACGGATTTCTGTTGCTTAATGATAAGCTGCTGGAATATCACCGGCTCAGTAAAGAGCAGATAGAAGCCCAAAAAAGGAAGGCTATGGCAAGCATAAAGAAAAGACTCGATTTTTTCGGCAAGTATGCCCTGGTCGGTTCGCTCACTGGACGCTCCGTGGGACTTGTAGATGACGGATTGGCATCCGGTTTTACCATGCTTGCAGCGGTTCGTTCGGCAAGAACACAGGACGCCGAACAGGTGATTGTCGCGGTGCCCACTTCTTCCATGAGCGCTTTTCGACGCCTGGAAAAAGAGGTTGACAGGATTATATGCCCTCATGTAAGCCGTTTGCCCATATTTGCTGTCGCGGATGCATACAGAAACTGGTATGATGTGGAAGAAATCGAGGCAAAATTACTGCTTGACGAGCTTCAAGGGAACAGGGTTCAATGATATCTTTTTCGGGCGTTACAAAAAGTATCGGAAAAACCGACATCCTGCGCAACGTTAGCTTTCATCTCCGTCCAAGTGACAGGGTGGGCCTGGTGGGAGTGAACGGAGCGGGAAAGACAACCATTTTCAGGTTGATTCTGAAAGAGGAATCACCGGACAAAGGAACCATTTCCATCAACAAACACATCAGGATCGGATACCTCCCCCAGGATATTCTCGAATTAAAGGGAAAATCCGTCCTGCAACAGGTCCTCGATATTTCTGACGACCTGAAGGAAATAGAAAAGGAACTCGAAGAGATAGACAGTCGACTGTCAGTGATCACTTCCGAGGAAGAAGCGATTTCCCTCGCCGAAAGGCAAAGTTTCCTTCTGGAGGAGTTCGAAAGGCTGGGAGGATATGATCTTGAAGCACGAGCGCTTAAGATTCTGGCCGGCCTCGGGTTTGGCGAAGACATGCTGGAGCTTCCCGTTGAAAACTTGAGCGGCGGCTGGATCATGCGCGTTGCGCTCGCCAGAATTCTTCTTGCCGAACCGGACTGCTTGCTGCTTGATGAGCCTACCAACCACCTCGACATGGAATCCCTGCTCTGGTTCGAAAATTACCTGGCAGGATTCCGTTCCGCTTTTATACTGATATCACACGACAGGGTTTTCCTGAACAACGTTGTGAAACGAATATTCGAACTTGAAAACGGCACACTTTACGTTCACGAAGGCAATTACGATTATTACGTCAAAAAAAAACAGGAAAGAATTAATCACCTGCTTTCGGAATACAAGACCCAGCAGGCCAGAATACGACAGATAGAAGAATTTGTTGCGAGAAACAGGAGTCGCAAGGACAGGGCGAGGCAGGTACAGAGCAGGCTGAAAATGCTTGAAAACATGCCCAGAATTGAGATTCCCAGGCAAACCGGAACCATCCGTTTCGAACTGCCGAAACCGGACCGGGGTCCACAGACCCTTGTCAGGCTAAAAAACGTATCCAA
Source organism: Desulfobacterales bacterium (assembly GCA_026992215.1). GTDB lineage: Bacteria > Desulfobacterota > Syntrophobacteria > B119-G9 > B119-G9 > B119-G9. The sequence continues at coordinate 2,260 of JALXAI010000020.1, forward strand.
ATCCTTCAATGATCGCAAACTTTTCAAGGGCCTAAACCTGACCGTGGAGCGAGGAGACAGAATAGCATTTATCGGGCCGAACGGCGCCGGTAAAAGCACGCTGTTGAAGATCATCGCCGGTGTTGTGCCGGTGGATGGCGGAAAAAGAGAGGTATCTTCGGGAGTAAAAATAGGGTACTTTTCCCAGCACCAGCTGGAAAACCTCGACCCTCAAAACACCGTGCTGCAGGAAGTTTTGCAGGTGGCACAGGATGTTACCCACGGAGTGATAAGATCATTGCTCGGATCATTTCTCTTCCACGATGATGAAGTGTTCAAGCTGGTAAAGGTACTGAGCGGAGGGGAAAAAAGCAGGCTGACACTCTGCAAGCTTCTGTTATTGAGGCCGAACCTGTTACTGCTGGACGAACCCACCAATCACCTCGATATTCCCTCCCGGGATGTCCTAGAGGCTGCTCTTCTCGATTACCAGGGAACAATTTG
>JALXAI010000021.1 GCA_026992215.1 Desulfobacterales bacterium
GTCGGTACCATCGAGGAAGTCGGCGACAACAAGGTCCTGATTAGCATTACTCACCACTGGCCCAAACCCAAGGATGAACTCGTGGTATATTCGTATGAGCCAACCAGGGATCCTTCCATGTACCAGGAAGTGGGCGTGGTCAGGGTCGAATCTCGAACCTGGAACGCGGTGCAGGCACGAATAATTGTCGAAGAGGATTTTGCAATCAAGAAGGGCGACTTGGTGAGGTACCCTCCCGTGAGCGTAATTTCCCTAGAATGCCCCGATGAAACCAGAGAAACACCACAGTACAGGGAAGTTCTGAATGCACTCGTCTCGAACGGTTTCACGGTTGTCGAAGGCGGGGAACTTTCCGGGTTTCCGTACGGATATATTGTCAATCTCGACATTAGTGATAAAATAGAATCAATTAAGGTAATTTCCATATTCGACAATCACCTGTTTTACACAGATAGCACTACGCTGGAATAGGAACCTGGAACTTGGAAACGGGGATTACTGATGACTTTTGAAGAGCTATGCGGGACGAAAAATCACTGCGAAGAAAAGGTCCTTGAATACACGATACAGCTAGCCGTAGAAATTGCCCGGGAAGGCAGGGAAGGACGAAAGATTGGCACACTCTTCGTGGTATCCGACGAAGAAGAAGTATTGAAAAGATCTCGTAACCTGATTCTGGATCCCCTCTACGGGCACCCGGACGAAGTGAAGAAAATCTGTGACCCTAACCTCAGAGAAACCATCAAGGAACTGGCACAGCTCGACGGGGCCTTCATCGTGGGAGCGAACGGTGTAGTAATCTCCGCTGCTCGCTATATCAACGCATCCATCGATGGAATTGAACTGCCACTCGGTCTCGGAAGCCGCCACGTTGCTGCAGCTTCCATAACCCGAGACACCCAGGCAGTGGCAGTGGTGGTCTCGGAAAGCTCCGTTGTGAGAATATTCAACGAAGGGCGCCTGATCGCGGAAATAATCCCCGAAATATGGCTGTTCAGCAAGGAAAGCATAAAAATCCAGGGCCCACACAAAGAAACAAAGATCGCTGACCTGAGAGTCGTGGCAGTGGAGGATGATTCGTGAAAGAAGTTCCGAAGCCAAGGCTCAGGGCGGGCCTGCAGCCCGCCATATGCATGGAATATTAATCGATTCCCCTGATTACCACCTGTTGTGCTTGGCTCTGAAAATATGCCTGCTGGCCATGTCCAAGTGACGCTCCAGTCTCGCCCTTTCTCGCCAGTTCAAATAGCCGTCAGCCAGCATCCTCCTTCTTTCTCTCTCGATCCGGAATTGCTCCCGCTCCAGCCGTTGCAATTCCTTGCAGTTTATTTTCCCGGTTTTCACCCCCTGATAAATGCGATGCTGTTGACGGATCTGCCTGCGTTTAAAGTATCCGGCGTGAGCAACGTGGGTGAAAAAGAAAAGCCCTACAACCAGAAATGAACTCGCGATCATTATAGTAACTAATTTTTTCATTAATCTCTCACCTCCTTTAACATTGTCTCAAATAGCCCCTGGCACTGATTTGACCCTTTAGACGATCCAGGCAGGCAAAGGTTTACAACCGGTACAATGAAAGCAGCCCGGAGGGCCGGACATTGAAAGATGCGTGGCGGCAAAACGCAACCAAATCCACTTACTCGATATCAATTGCCGCACGAAAAATGCCAATGGAGAATGATTGTAGATGTCGATGGTGTTCCTAGCGCAATTGACGAGGTTTTCTCTTCTTTCTCCATAATGTTTCCTTCCGTGCACGCACGGTTTTTGTGTAGCAGAGCGGTTTTGGCAGGAACATGCAGGGTTGCTTTGCAAAAAATTAAATTTATTGTTTCCCAAGCCGTGTTTTCATGTTAATGTTATGCATGTTAGGATTATCGGGGTGAATGGGCATACTGCGTTAGGCTCAAAATAGGGGGGACTAAGGCAGCACTTTGATACTCTACCTATTGCTCTCACACTACACTGCATCTTACCTTCTTCTGGCCTCTACTGAAAATTAAGTGTTCCTTTTTGATCCAGGGACAGGGCACCCCAGGGTATAGATTTTCTTTTTTCAACGACAGCTGATTCACTCGCTGCTTGGATATATCATCCCGGCAGAAGCTACCCGAGAAATTACCCCGGTGAACATTAACCAGGGCTAATTAGCCGATTTACTGGTCGCTATCGAAGCGACAAGAAAGGAGGGGAAAGGGCCAGGAGAAAGAATGAAAAAGTGAGGGCAGAAGCAGACTTCTTGTTAGGGTAACGCTTCAGGATGCCAAAGATAAAGAGAAACCCAAACTGCTTGTGTGTGCTTTTGATCCAAACGACATGTTTCTTGATTCTCTGCATCTGCCCCTAGAGGCAGAAAGTGAAGTTGAACTAAGACTGCCACACATTCTCCAGGGGGAAACGGTTAGGGTCTTGATAGCTTCGACCGTAAGTGATGATGCTGATGAGAACCCGCGCTGGTTGCCAGAACCGACCGCCAAAACAGAATCGCAAGACGAAGAGCCTTAGATATCACGTCTTCCTCGCAAGGATGCTTATGAAAAGCGAATCATGGGCTCAAGCGCGATGCAAATACTCTGTATCCTGCATATCACCCTGAAGTAAAAGCAGCTATAGCCGGTGTACTCCGTGGACGGCCACGGAAATTTTAAGAAAGACTTTAGTGCTGGTTCTTTGCCGGGATCATGCAGCGACGCAACACCCGCTGAAATTTTTCGGGTTTATTCAGGACTACGAATGG
>JALXAI010000022.1 GCA_026992215.1 Desulfobacterales bacterium
CTTTGAACCCTTCTCAACCAGTTCCTTAAACTTCTCGGCACAAACATTTTGAGCAGATCCGGGCTTTGTGACAACTCCAAGTTTAATGATCATCTTGGAATTACCGGTGCGAGCAAAGGAGAAAATACTGAAAATCGAAACCAGAATGATAAATGTTTTCTTCATCATATCCCTCCCATTTGTTGAAAGTTAAAGCAATGACGAAAAACAAAATAATGAATCCTGTGTCCATTAATCAAGCACATTTTTAAAACAAACAAAACTCTGCCCAAGAATTACCTTAACAGGGCAACTTGGCACGGCCACCGAACGATTTCTGTTTAAATTCAGGAATACCCACCGCCACGTTAAACCCTCCCTGAGAGCCCTCTTGTAATAATCACTGTTAGATAAACCAGGGCGAGCTTTGCGGCATCCGGTCCAACAATAGAGCCCGGACACGCAAACAATCAGACCTTCACGGCGAAATACCCTAGACGAACACCCATTAATATCACAAGCAGCAGAACTTTTTCTTGAGTTTTGCTGTCCAAGAGAATTATTAATAAAGAGACACTCACAGACCAACTTCATACATATCGTTTTAAAGGAGGAATAACATGAATTTCAAACCAAGACGGATACCTTTTACTTTCCTGTGCCTGCTGGTTAGCATTGCCTTCGTATCTGTTTGCACTCATGCAATCGCGGTGAAAACAAAGACAAAGAAAGGGCCGAAAGCCTTTTTTCCGGAAAAGGAATTCGACGCCGGTGAAATCCTTGAGGGACAACCCCTCACTCACTCCTTTATCGTCGAAAACAAGGGCGACGAGGAACTAAAAATCATTAAAGTGCGTCCCGGGTGAGGCTGTACCGTGGTCAGCTATGACCGCACGATCCCTCCGGGCGGGAAGGGAAAAATAACGCTGAAGGTCAGCACGAGAAACAGGCGAGGAAAATTGACAAAAAGGGCGCTGGTCATAACCAGTGACCCCGATAACAAGGCCGTCAAGATTTCCATATCCGGAAAAGTAAAATCCCTGATTTCCGTGGAACCGAGATCTTACGTTTTTCTGAGCGGGTTACCTGATGAAGAGATAACGCGGGAATTAAGAATCGTGGGTGTGGAGGTTCCGAAGTTTTACATCAAGAAGATTACGGATAATCTCGACGGAAAAGTTACATACAAATTGATCACGGTAAAAGAAGGTAGGGAATACCTGCTCAGGATAAAAAATAATTTCAAGAAGCAGGGTAGCTACTATGGTGAAATAAACCTGGAAACCGACAGTCCTAAAAAACCGAACATCAAAATCAGGGTGAGCGGCAGGATAAAAAGTGAACTGGCAGTGATTCCCAGGGTCGTTTACTTCGGGCGTATCACGCAAAAGGAAAAGGTTATAGAAAAAAATATCACAAAGAGAATCATTGTAAAGGATCTGAAAAAACAACCTTTTAAGATAGTAGGTCTTGATTATAACAAAAAGCTGTTTAACATAGTTGTAGAAGAGCAAGAAAAACAGGATACCAAGATACTAAGAATTACACCTATAGTTAACAACTTGAAAAAAGGGATAAACTACGATCTGCTGAGGATTAAAACCGATTTGAAAAATTATCCCGAGGTCTCGGTGGGAATGAGGGTTTACTTGCAGTAGCAGGAGACGCCATGGGAAACGGATGGGAATTCTTCGGAAAAAACCTGATTATGATAGGCATTATTTTTATCCTGATCGGCGGTTTTTTCCTGTTCAAAGATAAAATCCCCTGGATCGGCCACCTTCCGGGGGATATCATTATCAAGAAAGGGAACTTCGGATTTTACTTCCCAATTGCAACCTGCATACTCTTGAGCATAATCCTTTCCATTATCTTCTCTCTATGGAGAAGATAATAATCCTAGCTGTCCGGGGATTCCGGCACCATTTCAATAGCGTGGGTGGGGCATTCTGAAGCACAGATGCCACACCCCTTGCAATACTCCAGGTCAATCTCAACGGGTATGCCCCTTTTGACAACCCCCTCGGGGCAGTATAGCCAGCACAGAAAACATGCCATTCGCCCCTTTTTGGAAGGAATACATTTTTCCATGTCAATCACGGGGCGATAGTATCTCCAATCCCCGGTTCTACCCGCTTCTCCTTTTGTCAACTTCCCGTGAGCATAAGTAAACTTGTCTTTCCTCGGATCACGCTCGTGTTTGCTGTCTTCAGTCATTACCAAATTCCTATTCTTGGCCCTATATTTTTTTGCTCACCGCGGTGGCTTCGTAGGTTAGACGAGTTCCCCTGATATTCTTTTCCGCGGCATCACCGGAAAAGTGGCTCGAAATTGCCTTTTCAACGCTCTCCAGGCTTATAAGACCTGTTGCCCTTGCTATTGCTCCAAGTATACAGGTATTCACAATCGTGGAACCAGATACCACAAGACCTGCTTCCCTGGCATAACGCGAGGCGTCGGTGGTAGCAACCAGGTATTCTCCAAGGTCAATTTCGTCCGGGCTCTTCCTGGTATTGATTATTATAATACCATTTTCTTTTACCCCATTGGTAACATCCACCACGTCGAGTAGCGTTTCGTCAAGCACCACCACAATGTCCGGCCTTTCCACCAGCGAATAAGTCTTGATTTCGCTCCTGGATACCCTGTTTGTAGCAATTATCGGGGCTCCCCTGCGTTCGGCCCCAAAAAAAGGAGCAGCTGTCACCCCTTTGTACCCGTCCAGATAGGCAGCTTCCGCAAGCAGCATTGCTC
>JALXAI010000023.1 GCA_026992215.1 Desulfobacterales bacterium
GAAGGTGCAAGGGACTACCTGGTGCCTAGCAGGGTTAACCCAGGGCGTTTTTACGCTCTTCCTCAATCCCCCCAGCTGTTTAAACAGATCCTCATGATGTCTGGATTTGAAAGATATTATCAAATAGTTAAGTGTTTCAGGGACGAGGATTTAAGAGCAGATCGCCAGCCGGAATTTACCCAGATCGACATCGAGCTTTCCTTTACCAGCGAAGAAGAAGTGATGGGTATAATGGAAAGAATGATGCAAAAACTTTTTGGTGATTTGCTCGGAGTAAATCTCGAGATCCCTTTTAAACGTCTCACGTACGATGAAGCGATTAGCAGGTTTGGCACCGACAGACCTGATGTTCGTTTTGGTCTTGAACTCGTGGATCTCACGGATATTGCTGCCGGTTGCAAGCTCAAGGTATTTTCCCAGGCAGTTGCCAGGGGCGGGATGGTTAAGGCCATCAGGGTACCCGGCGGGGCGAGTCTTTCCCGCAAAGACCTTGACGAGCTTATAGAGTTCGCACAGGGCTACGGTGCCAAGGGGATGGCATGGATAAAAGTCAATCCTGACGGCTGGCAATCGCCCATAGCCAAGTTTTTCACCCGGGAAGAACGCGATAGCATGCAACAGAAGCTTGAGATGGCACCCGGGGACGTTGTACTCTTCGTTGCGGACTCACCGGGCGTTGTCCATGAAGTCCTCGGCCGGGTAAGGGAAAGACTTGGAAAACAACTGGAACTGGTTGACAACAATTCATTTCATTTTGTATGGATTACAAAGTTTCCACTTCTGAAGTACGATTTTGACGAAAAGCGGTACGTGGCTGTTCATCATCCCTTTACCATGCCCCTGGAACAAGACATTGAGCTTCTTTCTGACGCTCCCGAGCGGGTTCGGAGCCGCGCTTACGATCTGGTTCTGAACGGAAACGAAATTGGCGGCGGAAGCATAAGGAACCATAGACCCGATTTGCAGAAGAAAATCTTCGAGGTGATGGGGATCACTGATGAAGAGGCAGATTCAAAGTTTGGTTTTTTGCTTGAAGCTCTCGAATACGGCGCACCCCCCCACGGAGGAATAGCCTTCGGATTCGATAGGATGATAATGCTGATGACAGGAGCTCCTTCCATCAGGGACGTAATTGCGTTTCCTAAAACTCAAAAAGCCACTTGCTTGATGAGCGGTGCCCCGAGCGAGGTGAGCGTGGAACAGCTCCTGGAACTTTCCATCCAGGTAATTAAGGATTAAAATAGATAAGTACAGGCAAAATCTTATTTAAGGAGATGAACGCATGGCAAAATGGAATCCGAGATGGAAAGTCTTGGATCATGAGCACTCGAAGTTCTGGCAGTACGAAGTAAAGGAAATACCTGAACCCAACCTGCAACGAGATGTTTTCCCTTACGACGAAGTATCCAGAATAGTTTTTGATCACAGGATTGTGCCCATAGATCCACCTGAGGATATCTTCATCACAGATACGACGTTCAGGGACGGACAGCAGGCTCGTCCTCCTTACACGGTGGAACAGATATCGAAAATCTTTGATTTCCTGGCACGCCTGTCCGGACCGAAGGGAGTGATACGCCAGACTGAATTTTTTCTTTACACACCTGTGGACAGGAAGGCGCTGGATGTTTGCAGGGAAAAGGGTTATCCGTTTCCTGTGATCACCTCGTGGATCAGGGCAGTGGAAAGCGACCTTCAGCTCGTGGTGGACATGGGCATAAAGGAGACCGGAATTCTTACTTCCGTGTCTGATTACCATATCTTTTTTAAGTTTAACAGCACGAGAAAAAAGGTAATGGAAAAGTACCTTGCTATCGTCCGGGCTGCCCTGGATAAAGGGATTGTGCCGAGATGCCACTTCGAGGACGTTACCAGGGCGGATATATTCGGTTTTTGCATTCCTTTTGCCATAGAATTGATGAAGCTCAGGGAAGAAAGCGGCATGGACATCAAGATACGCCTTTGTGACACTCTTGGATTCGGTGTCACGTATCCCGGCGCGGCCCTGCCGAGGAGCGTTCCCAAGCTGATACATGCCATGATTCATGAGGCCGGAGTTCCCGGGCACTTGCTAGAGTGGCACGGGCATAATGATTTCCACAAGGTCCTGGTAAACGCGGCGACCGCGTGGTTATACGGATGTTCCGCGGTAAATGCGACACTTTTCGGATTTGGCGAAAGAACGGGAAATGCTCCCCTCGAAGGAATGCTGATAGAGTACATAGGGCTTAAAGGGAAAACGAACGGAATTGATACCACGGCAATCACTGATGCCGCCGAGTATTTTGAAAGGGAACTCGGATACCATATTCCTCACAATTATCCCTTTGTAGGTTCCGATTTCAACGCCACCAGGGCCGGTATTCACGCAGACGGACTCATCAAGAACGAGGAAATCTACAATATTTTCAATACTGAAAAGATCCTGAAACGTCCCATAAAGATAACCATCACTGATAAGTCCGGTATAGCCGGCATAGCTCACTGGGTAAACAGCAGACTCGGATTGACGGGAGATAAAAGGATTGACAAAAGGCATCCCGGCATTGTCAAGATCCACAAGAGGGTCATGCACGAATATGAAAGAGGCAGGAACACTTCCATATCAGACCAGGAACTGGAATCGTGGGCAAGAAGGTATCTGCCTGAGTACTTCATAAGCGAGTTCGACCGGCTGAAACAGAAGGCCTACTCGCTTGCCGCTCACCTGGTCAGCGAAA
>JALXAI010000024.1 GCA_026992215.1 Desulfobacterales bacterium
ATCCTCATGGGGGTATCCATGTTTATTCAGCAAAAAATGACCCCCACGGGTGGAGATCCGCGGCAGGAGAAAATGATGCTACTTATGCCCGTGGTATTTACAGTGTTTTTTGTAAACTTCCCGTCAGGACTGGTTCTTTACTGGTTAGTTAATAACATTCTCTCGATCGGTCAGCAGTATTTTATAAATAAAAAGGCCTGAAAAGCTTAAGAGTGTTCACACACGCTGAAAGAAATTTTACCGAAGATAAACTGTTGCTGGTGCGGAGCAGTACGGGAAGGCTATCAAACGGAGGAACAAGATGGTTGAATCCAGAGAATTTGAGGGTAAGACGGTTGAAGAGGCCATAGAGAAAGCCTGTGAAGAGTTCAATCTGGAAAAAGAGCAACTTCACATCGAGGTGATTTCATCAGGATCAAGCGGTATATTTGGTATAGTTGGTGCCAGGAAAGCAAAAATCAGGGTGTACCCGAAAGAAGTACTGCCGGAGGAACAGGTAAAGGTGGCCAAAGAAGTGCTGGAGAACATCCTGAAATCTTTCGACGTGCCGGTAGTGGTTGAGGGCACGGTCAGGGATGACCAGGTTTACCTGGATATTATAAGTAACGGATCCGGCCTCTTTATCGGCCGACGCGGTCAGACACTTGATGCTCTTCAATACATAGTGAATAAAATAGTTAAAAAGGAGCTTTCACAGTGCTTGCCCATTGTTGTAGATTCTGAGAATTACAGGGAACGCCGCAAAAAATCCCTTGTTGATCTCGCCAAGCAACTCGGCCGAAAGGCGAGAAGATCCAGCAGACCCGTGGCAAGCAGCCCCATGAACGCCCACGACAGGAGAATAATCCACCTGACCCTGAAAAAAGAAAAAGGGGTCAGGACCAAAAGCAAGGGAGAAGGAGCGTTCAGAAAGGTTGTTGTTTTCCCGGTCAGGAAAGGCAACTCTTCCAAGAATGCGGGGCAGGGATCGAATTCAAGAAAAGACTCGCCCCAGGCGAGGAGAGATGATTGAGAAGTTACCTCTGGACGATACAATATGTGCTCTTGCAACCCCAGTGGGCGAAGGTGGAATCGGGATCATAAAGATCAGTGGTCCCGATGCCCTTGCCATCGCAAGGAAATTGTTCAGACACACCCCTCCCCTTGAACACTTTATCTCGCACCACCTTTATTATGGCACCATAGTAGACCCTAAAACCGAGGCTGTTCTCGACGAGGTTCTCCTGTCCTTTATGAAAGCTCCGAGAACCTACACGAGAGAAGACGTGGTAGAAATCAATTGCCACGGTGGACCCGTAGTTTACAGGAAGATCCTCGAACTGGTAATGAAAGCCGGGGCAAGGCTTGCCGGGCCTGGAGAATTTACCAGGCGGGCGTTTCTCAACGGGCGTATTGACCTTACACGGGCAGAAGCGGTTATAGATCTTATTAAAACAAGGTCCGAAAAGGGTGTCGAGCTCGCAGCGCGGCACCTGCAGGGGAGATTTCAGCAGAAAATCGAAGAATGGCGCGAAAAATTAACCGGCATTCTTGCCGGGCTCGAAGCCTGCATCGACTTCCCTGAAGATATGGAAGAAGAACTCGACGCTGAAGAAATATCGAGAGCCCTCACCCACGACGTGATAGAGCCAATACAGGATACGCTTTCCAATTATGAAAGCGGACGAATCCTTCGCGAAGGCCTTAAAATGGTAATAGTGGGAAAGCCCAATGTCGGGAAATCTTCTCTTCTTAATGCCCTACTTAGGGAAGAAAGGGCTATAGTGTCCGAAATTCCCGGCACCACCAGGGATACTGTTGAAGAATCGTTTACGCTGAAAGGCATTCCCGTCCACATAATAGACACTGCCGGTCTGAGAGTGCCCGGTGACAGGGTGGAAGCGCTGGGAATAACAAGAGCCAGAAACCGCCTGGCAGAGGCAGATTTCGTTCTGTTTGTTATCGACGCAAGCACATTCCTGGAAAAGGAAGATCTGAAAATTTACGATGAAATAAAATCAAAGGCGGGCATGATTGTATTAAACAAGATTGACCTGCCTGTTGTTGTCAGCAAAAACGAGGTGAAGAATCGAATGCCGGGGTTTCCGGTTATAGAGATATCTGTTCGTGAAAACAAAGGGCTCGATAACCTGGAGGAGCAAATCTTCGAGCAAATAATAATGGCCAGGATAGATTGTGATCGATCCATGCTTGCTCCGAACCTCCGCCACAAAAAATGCCTTGAGGATGCAGTTGGGTTTTTGAACACGGCGGTAAGTCTGCTCAACCAAAAGGAAAGCCCGGAATTAATCGCCTTCGAGCTCAAACAGGCCCTGGATAGTTTATCGGAAATCGTGGGTGAAAACATCGGGACCGATATCCTGGATAGAATCTTCAGCGAGTTTTGCATAGGAAAATAGATGGTTAATTACGCCGGTCTCATGGATTGGGCTGAGCTGGGAGCCAGCGTGGGAATACCCATAAGTGAAAGGGTTTCCCGAAAGCTGGGGAGTTACCTCGATGAACTGATGAAATGGAACAGAAAATTCAACTTAACGGGAATCAAAAAAGCAAGGGAGATCCAGGTGAAAAATTTCCAGGACTCCATGGCCGTATCCCGTCTCATTTTTCGAAAAGAATCCCCGCTGGTAGACATTGGCTCAGGAGCCGGTTTCCCGGGCCTGGTTATCAAGATTATTCACCCCGCACTTCCCGTTTATCTCGTGGAGCCCAA
>JALXAI010000025.1 GCA_026992215.1 Desulfobacterales bacterium
AACGCGTGGTATGCGCTCTTAGACACCTGGAATGCTCCGAGTGCCTGCTTGCCGCCCGCTGTCTTTACGCCCGCACGTTTGAGAAGGGAAGCCTGGCAAGAAAAGAAAGAAAGGCATCCCAGACCGCCTCGCCAAACCCGTTCGTTCTAGAGCCTCCGCTCACCCTTCAAACTCACTACTATCCGGGATCACCTTTCAGCTTCCATCTTCTGCTTTTCGGAGAGGAAAACAAAAACCTAGCCTACTTTGTCTATGCCCTGGATCAGATGGGTAAGATCGGGATGGGTAAAAAGATCAACGGGAAGAGAGGTTCGTACCGCCTTGAGAGCGTGGTTTCGGGAAGCGAAGTCCTTTATTCTGGTTCTGACGGTGTACTGAAGCTACCGGAAAATCTCACCGAGGTCAGTATTGATGAATTTATGGGCGCGGGCGCGCGGGACTGTAAAATGCTGAAAGTTGAAATTGTGAGCCCGCTTAGGATCAAGTATCGAAACAGGCTCACCCGGGAACTCCCGTTTCATGTCCTCGCAAGAGCCATGTTGAGGCGTGTTTCGTCGCTTTTCGAGCACTACGGAGAAATTAAGCCCGGCTTCGATTACCGGGGCCTCGTAGAGCGTGCCGCCAAGGTGAAAACCGCGGATTCGAACCTCGGGTGGTTCGACTGGAAGAGATATTCTAATCGCCAGGAGAGAAGCATGTTCATGGGAGGAATGGTGGGTTCGGTTACCTACCGGGGAGAGCTTGGGGAGTTTGTTCCTTTCATTGATTTTTGTTCAAAGGTGCATCTTGGGAAACAAACCACCTTTGGCCTTGGAAAAATGAGGTACGAGATACTGGAATGAAAAACATCCTGCTTGCCGTGTGCGGGCTGAGCCCGCAGGTTATCACGGAAACCCTTTACGCATTGCACCAGAATTATCAGCGTGTTGATTCCATTCACATAATTACCACCAGGGATGGCAAGGAAAAAATATTTGCTCAGTTACTGGCAGGGCGTTCGGGGCACTATTATCGCTATCTTCAAGAGTACGGGATAGATTCGGACTCGATAGACTTTGGCCCGGATAACATTCACGTGGTGAAAGACGAACATGGAAATGAGATACCAGACATAAAAACCGAGGAAGACAACGAGAAATTGCTCAAGAAGTGTCTGGAACTCGCGTTTAAGTTCACGGCGGATCCAGGAACTTCCGTCTTCTTTTCCGTGGCAGGAGGTCGTAAGACTATGAGCGCGTGCCTCATGGTCGCGGCCCAGATGTACGGAAGGCCCCAGGATCGCGTGTACCACGTTCTCGTTTCGCCAGAGTTTGAAAGCAACAGGAACTTTTTCTACCCGCCTAAAAAATCAAAAACTATAGAGCTGTACGATAATCATGGTCAGCCCTACTACAAGGATACGAGGTATGCGGAGATAAATCTGGTACATATTCCCTTTGTGTCCATCCGTGAAAGGCTTTCCCGGGACTACCTGAGGGAGCCTAAAGATCCCGGAACCCTTCTTCTTTCCCTGGTGAAGGAAGGCGAAGCCAGGCTGAGTGTTAATCTTATTGACCTCAAGGTCAGTTACAAACATCTGGAGGTAGATCTTATGCCGGCCAGGATGGCGCTTTACGCCTATTTTGTGCTCAAGAAGAAAAATTGCCAGAAAAAAGTCGCTTCCTGCGGCACCTGTACTGAATGCTTTACGGATGTGCAGGGAGTATTCGCAGAACAGGAGAGGATCACGGAAATATATCAAAAGCTGGCAGGGCGCTACCACACCTGCTTCACGAGCGATAGCGGCATCACGAATCTCACCAAATCCAACTTCAACAGCTACAGATCGAAAGTTAATGCCGACTTAAAAAAGGTCTTCGGTGTTTATGCTCTCAAAAAAATTGGCATCACTTCCATTGGAACGCGACCCGATACCCGCTACGGAATCACGCTTGATAAAAACAAGGTGGAGCTGGTTTTTTGATGCGCTTTTTTCTTTCTGCTACAAGCAATACATTAACTATTTCAAGGAGCCATATGCCGGGAACAATGGCCAAGTGGTCTTCCAAGCTCTCAAGGACGGCATCGGAATGGGTGTGATTCATTTTCGAAGCACCATGCCATGACTATGGAGTTGTCCACAGCAAAATCTGGTCATCTACGATCTTCCTTCTTCAATCATTTCACGGAGGGATAATCCGCTGCGAAAGATATTTTTCCTGAATTTTCGTATCTCTTCGATGATTTCTCCGGGATCAGAGACTTTTTCGGCATTTACCGGTACCAGCATGGCCACCGGTTTGCCGTGTTTTGTGATTGTAATTCTTTCTCCCCTTTGCACTCTTCTTAACAATCTGGACAGGTGCGTTCTTGCTTCAAAAGCCCCCACTGTTGCCATTTTCTTCTCCTTATACCAGTCTGACACCAGTCTATTTTATTATATGGTGGAAATCAATGTCCTTTATGCTGGAATTCAACGCAGGTCTTTCAAAGGTTGCGAAAACGTTTGCACAGAAAGCCTCAATGCGATCATTTCCCTGCAAGCGGATAAATTCACTACTAATCTTGACATGACCTACCCTTTTCCTGTAGAGTCTGAGCTGTTGTTTTATCTTTCGGGGGGAAAGATGATCCAAATTGGCTCTGAGTTTAAGCCCGCAGTTTTCGAGGAGTGAACTGCGGGCTTTTTTTGTGTCCGCAACGTTGCAGTGGTTGAAGGAACAACTGCG
>JALXAI010000026.1 GCA_026992215.1 Desulfobacterales bacterium
ACCGCGTCGTAGGATGTTCTTCCGGTCCAGGGGCCCCAGCTGCCGTAACCGGAAACATGCAACTGGATTATCCTGGGGTTGATTTCTTTAAGCTCCTTGTAACTGAGTCCCCACGTGGCCATCCTTCCGGGTGTCAGGTTATCCATGACCACGTCAGACTTCTTTACCAGTTCTAGGAAGATCTCCTTGGCTTTGGGATTTCCGAGGTGCATCCCAACCCAGTACTTGTTGTGGTTCTCGATTTCGAGCCCCGGGGACATGTTTCGCCAGAAAAAGCCATACGGCGTAACAAACCTCATCTGGTCGCCCTTCTGACCTTCAAACTTGATGACCTCAGCGCCGAATTCCGCGAGATAATCGCATGCCGCGGGACCCAGAAGCACGTAACAAACTTCCAGTACCCTTATGCCTTTCAAAGGTTCCGGCTTTTCGAAAAGTTCGTTGATATTAAACATCTTCTTCATGTAATCCTGAAATCCTTGGTTTTCAGCCATTAACAAGCCTCCTTTTTCTTGGGTTTCGAAGATAACCACACACTTCGATTTACCGGAGCGTCCAGGAAAATATGGGAAGAACCCTTTACCACCTCCTTCCCCCTATGGGTTTTAAGATTTCAAAAGCCATACCCGGGCATGATACCAATATGGTAAGGGACAACATCAACGCCGGATGCGGTGAATAAGATTTCCCGCGTGAAGACCAGAAGCAAAAGGGATCACAATTTAGCAAAGATCGGTTTAAAGGAGCCTCTTCAAAGCTTCTTCCAGCCTGTCGAGCCCTTTTTCGATTGTGGCCAGCGATGTGGCAAAAGAGAATCTCAGGCACCTGTCATCACCGAAGGCAGAGCCGGGAACAAGTGCAATTCTGGCTTCTTCCATAAGATAACTTGTCAGGTCAAGAGAGTTTGTAATCAGCTGCCCGTTATATTTTTTCCCATAATACGCTGAGAAATTTGGAAAAATGTAAAAAGCACCTTGGGGCGGATAAAAAGTTACGTACTTTATCTGCTGCAAACGGTTCAGAAAATATTCCCGTCTCCTGGCAAACGCCGAGACCATTCTTTCCACGTCATCCTGGGGGCCTTTCAAAGCGGCCACGGAGGCAACTTGAGCTATTGAATTCGGGTTGGAAGTGGACTGGCTTTGAATTTTCGTGCATGCGGAAATGATGGGATCCGGCCCCGCCATGTAACCTATTCGCCATCCGGTCATCGAGTAGGTCTTGGATACGCCGTTCAGCAGAAGAGTGAAGTCTTTAACTTCCGGCATGGCATGAATAATTGATGCCCAGTGTGCGTCGTCAAAGACAATTTTGTTGTAGATGTCGTCGGTCAAGACGAAGATCTTGTGTTTAATCGCTATTTCGGCAATCGGTTCAAGTTCTTCCTTCGTGTAAACGCTACCGGTAGGATTCGAAGGGCTGTTCAGGATGAGGAGCTTGGTTCGAGCCGTGATTGCTTCTTCCAATTTCTCGGGTCTTAATTTAAATCCGTCCTCTTCCTTGGTGTGAACTATAATTGATCTGCCTCCCGCCAGCCTTATTATATCAGGATAAGAAACCCAGTACGGCGCGGGCACAATCACCTCGTCGTCTTCGTTCAGCAAGGCTTGCATTACGTTGTAGATACAGTGCTTGCCCCCGCATGACACAAGGATTTCCCCGGGTTCGTACGAAACCCCGTAATCAACCTTGAACTGTTCGATGATGGCCTCCTTCAATTCGGGGATCCCACCTACCGGCGTATAGCGGGTGAAATTATCATGGATGGCCTTTACGGCCGCTTCCTTGATGTGGCGCGGAGTAGGAAAATCCGGTTCTCCCACACCAAAGTTGATAATTTCCACGCCACTGGCTTTGAGTTCTTTAGCTCTAGCGTTTATACTGAGCGTTGCGGAGGGTTTGATTGACTGTACTCGTTTTGAAAGTTCCATGACCTGCGACTCCAAATGAGTGACAAAGGTTTAAGTGAAGAGTTATGGAAACGATCCAAAAGAGCCCCGCACGGACTCGAAAAATGTTCCCCGGGAAACCCGACAGACTTGCTATTTACAACAGAGTGTGTCTGGTATAACAAAGGGAACTTTTGGTGTCAACTTTGAAGGAACCGGGGTATTAAAAGATGAAAGGTTGAAACGAGGAGCTGCCAATGGAAGCACTTGCAAAGTTCAGTGAAAATGACAGGTTCGCAATGCATTCAGGGATCGAATTGATCGAAGTTTCGAAAGGGAGCGCCAGGGCAAAAATGGTAGTAGCAGAAAAGCACCTTAACGCTCTGGGAATTGTTCATGGAGGAGCCATATTTACTCTTGCAGATTACGTCTTTGCCGTGGCGTCCAATTCTCACGGTACGGTGGCGGTAAGTATCAATGCTCACATATCCAATCTGAAGGCGGTTAATTCGGGTGTGTTATACGCTGAGGCCAGGGAGCTTTCGCTTGGAAAGAAACTCGGGCACTACGAGGTGCTGGTTACTGATGATATGGGAGATCTCGTAGCAATATTTCAGGGAATGGTTTACAGGAAAAGAGAGAAAATATAAGATCGACCATAAGTGCCAGGTGTATGGCACCGGCGGGGACGCTGTGAGTGGCGAGAGATTAAGCCGGTTCCTTGAAAGCAGGTCACGCTTTGGACGGTCCAATTTTTTTGCACCAGTACCGCTGATTCGGTGCAGACCATGAAAAAAAGGAAAGACCCATGG
>JALXAI010000027.1 GCA_026992215.1 Desulfobacterales bacterium
GAGCAGGCCAGAAAGCTGGCCGAAAACGAATTCTATCCCGCCAACCGAATCGGGGATCGCGAAGGGGTCAAGTTCGAAGACGGCGAAGTAAAGGTGCCTGACTGTTACCAAAAACCTTACAGGCTTTATTGCGAGGGAGGATGGCTTTCCATAAGTGATCCGGTTGAGGTCGGTGGCCAGGGTTTTCCCTTTGTAATCGGCAATGCCGCCATCGAATTTTTTTCCGCGGCAAACTGGGCATTGATGATGTATCCCGGCCTGACCCACGGGGCTGCACGACTTCTGGAAAAATACGGCACACCTGAACAAAAGGAACTTTACATGTACAAGCTCTTCAGCGGTGAATGGGCCGGAACCATGTGCCTCACCGAGCCAAACGCCGGAACAGACGTGGGAGCCCTTACCACTAAAGCCATTCCCAGGGACGACGGAAATTTTAACATAGTGGGGCAAAAAATCTTCATTTCTTCGGGCGCCCATAACCTGACTGAGAACATCATTCACATGGTTCTTGCGAGAATTCAGGGGGCTCCGAAAGGAACGAAGGGCATATCACTTTTTATCGTCCCTCGCCTGCGTTACTCCGAAGACGGCAGTCTAGTGGACAACGACGTTGTTTGCACCAACGTTGAAGAAAAGCTCGGCATCCATGGCTCGGCCACATGCGGCTTGAGCTTCGGGGACAACGATAACTGCATTGGCTACCTCCTGGGCGAAGAAAACCGGGGGATGAGGATCATGTTCGACATGATGAACGAGGCGCGCCATTTCGTGGGGATGCAGGGTCTTGCCCTGGGCAGCGCAGCCTACCTTCATGCTCTTAATTACGCGAAAGAGCGGCTTCAGGGAGTCCATTACAGCCAGCTCAAGAATCCCGAAGCTCCCAGGGTACCCATCATTGAGCATCCGGATGTCCGACGAATGTTGATGTTTATGAAAAGCACCGTGGAAGGGATAAGAGCGCTGCTTTATTACGCGGCTTATTGCATGGATCGGGCAGCGATAGCCGAAAGCCGGGAGGAAAAAGACAAATTCCAGGGTTACGTGGATATACTGATTCCTGTTTGCAAGGCCTACGGCAGCGACATGGGTTTCAGGGTTTGCGAAACCGCCATCCAGGTATACGGAGGCTACGGTTATTGCGTGGACTGTCCCGTGGAGCAGTACTTGAGAGACTGCAAAATAGCTTCAATTTACGAGGGCACCAACGGCATTCAGGCTCTGGACCTTGTGGGTCGAAAGATAGCCCTGAGAAGGGGTCTTTTATTTAAGAACATTCTGGGGGAAATTGAGAGATTCATCAAGTGGGTCGGTACCAATTACAGGCTCAGGGACGAAGTAAAGCTCTTCACGAAGGCCAAAGATCACCTGGTTGAGTGTACCAAGTTCTTTGCGTTAAAGGGCATGACTGACGAATTTTTTATTCCCATTTTGTACGCCACTCCCTACCTGCAGCTTTTCGGCGATGTTGCTGTAGGACTGATGCTGCTTTGGCAGGCAGCAGTGGCGGATCAGAAACTGCATGAAATTTTCGATGACTGCTCCGCAAAGGATCCCGGGGCACGGGCTGACGTTCTAAGAAAAAATCCGACAGCGGCTTTCTACCAGGGAAAGATTGCCTCCGCCAGGTTTTTCGCTAATAACGTTTTGTCTCTCGCAGGCGGAAAAGCCCGGGCGATAATGAGCGGGGAAAAAAGCGCAATGGATATACCGGACAACAGTTTTGCTTTATCCTGAAGCACGTTGGGCGGGCAACTATCACGCACGGCGCATATATTTAACCAAACTATCCGGGAGGATATTCAATGAAAAAGCGCGATGTGGTTTTAGTAGATGCCATAAGGACCGCGTTTGGAAAGGCCGGAGAAAAGGGCTTTTTCTGGCATACGCGCGCAGACGACATGGTTGTTAAGGTGATCAGGGAATTATTGAGAAGAAATCCCAAGGTAAAACCCGATATGGTGGAGGAAAATGTCTGGGGCGCCACCACGCAGGAGGGTGACCAGGGACTGACTCTCGGACGCACCACCGCTATCCTGGCCGGGTTGCCTGAATCCTGCGCGGGATTTTCCGTGGACAGAATGTGCGCGGGCGGGATGACGGCAGTGACATGTGCCGCTTCCGAGATTGCCCTTGGGGCATGTGACATTGCCATAGCCGGCGGAGTCGAACACATGGGGCATCATCCCATGGGGGCCACTGCGGATCCCAACCCCAGATTTCTGGCTGAACGCCTGGTTTCCGAGGATGCGCTCGTCATGGGAAAAACAGCGGAAAACCTTCATGACATGTACCCGGACATCACAAAGGAAATGGCTGACGAATTCGCTCTTTTGAGCCAGAAAAAGGCAGCCAGGGCGTATGAAGAGGGTAAAATAAGTGCCATGATCGTACCCATGACCGTTTATACAAGGGAAGGGTGGGTTGTTGCGGATCGAGACCAGCAGCCGAGACCAGACACCACTCTTGAGGCCCTGAGAGACCTTAAGACCCCTTTCCGGATACAGGGCAAGGTAACTGCCGGCAATTCGTCCGGGCTAAACGATGGTGCATGCGGTTGCCTTCTTATGTCGGCTGAAATGGCCGAAAAATTGGGCCTGCAACCCAGGATGAGGCTCGTCGGGTATGCCTACGCCGGAGTTAAACCGGAAGTGATGGGGCTGGGTCCCATTCCCTCAACCCGCAAGGTTTTTCAAAAAAC
>JALXAI010000028.1 GCA_026992215.1 Desulfobacterales bacterium
GTCAAGTACAGGACAGCCATCCTGATGGCTACCCCGTTGTTCACCTGTTCAAGTATTACCGAATACGGGCCGTCTGCCACATCTGGAGCGATTTCAACGCCCCTGTTCATGGGACCCGGGTGCATGACCAAAACATCGGATCTGGCTTTTTTGAGCCTATCGGATGTAATACCGTATATCCTGGCATATTCCCTGAGCGAAGGGATAAGAACCTCTTTTTGGCGTTCTCTCTGAATTCTCAAAACCATAACCACGTCTGCATCTTCGATGGCCCTGTCCACATCAAAGGTAACGTGTACGGGCAATGTGTCTATGTCTGCGGGAATCATGGTCGGAGGCCCGCACACGACCACCCGTGCTTTCAATTTGCTCAATCCCCAGATGTTCGATCTGGCAACCCTGCTGTGCGCTATGTCCCCTATAATAGCAACGGTCAGTCCCTCAAGACGTCCCTTGTGTTGACGAATCGTTAACATGTCAAGAAGACCCTGGGTCGGGTGTTCATGCATGCCGTCCCCGGCATTTATTACGGATATATCCAGCCGCGAAGCCAGCCAGTGTGGTGCGCCTGCCGCCGAGTGCCTGATAACTATGGCATCAGGGTTCATCGCTTGCAGATTCCGGACCGTGTCTAGCAGTGTTTCCCCTTTGACCATGGAACTGGTGGCTTTGGATACTGTGTAGGTGTCGGCACTCAGTCTCTTCGCCGCTATATCAAAAGACATTTTTGTCCTGGTGCTGGGCTCGTAAAAAAGGTTGATTACCGTCTTGCCCCTGAGGGTCGGAACCTTTTTGATGGGGCGAAGATTTATTTCTTTAAATGATTCGGCAAGATCAAGAATACTCTCTATCTCTACTGCTTCAAGATTTTCCAGGCCGAGCAGGTCTTTTCTGTTGAACGCCACTTTAACCTCGTTTGATGTCACTCTTGAGGGGGAAATTTTTTGGCTACTAATCCTAATCAATTTACTTCCCCGTAGCAAGAATTTTTGTGGCGGTTCTTATCAATAGCGAATCCTGAATAGGAAGCTCAACTATATTGGTAAAATTTTCACAACACTATTTTGTTCTTTTTTATGTACAATGAGTATGATATAAGGAATTCGAAAGTCTCACTGAATTATTAATTATTCGTGCTTTGGGGAAGAATCACGAACTATGGTGGTAAGAAGGAGGTATTTATGAAGAGGAACAGATGGATCAACCAGTTAATTATCTTTGCGGCAGTTATGAGCCTGATGGTTCCCGCAGTTGTTCAGGCTGCCGGCAATGTGGTGATGTACCCGAAAATATCAAGCTTTGTGTTTTTCGTGGATCAGTCGGGTTCCATGCAAAAGACGTATAAACCGCTCGGGAAATCAAAGATCGCGGTGGCAAAAGACATCTTGTTGAAGATGAACAAAGAGATTCCTGAACTCAATTACATGGGATCTATACAGCTGTTTGCGCCGGATGAAGTTTTACTTGACCCGACAATCTATAACAGGCAGACTTTCCAGTCCGTGCTGGAAAAGATACCGACCAAGTTCCCGATTTTCGGACGATATACACCCATGGCTCCTGGCATGCAGAAGCTGGATGAAACGGTTCAGAGGTTGAGCGGTGACGTGGCTGTCATCATGTTTTCGGATGGCGAGGCGAACCGGGGAGGAGATCCCGTGGCAGAGGCCAAGGCTATGAAAGAAAAGTACGGTAACCGCCTTTGCTTTCATGTTGTCTCCCTGGCTACCAAACCCGCGGGCGAAAAAGTATTGAAGGAGATCGCCCAGCTGAATAACTGCATTTATGTAACCGCTGCTGACCTGCAGAATCCGGAACTTCTGAAGAACTTCGTGAAGGACGTTTTCTATGCCTTCAAACCCGTGCAGCGCGAAGTTATCATACTCAGGGGAATCAACTTTGATTTTGATAAGTATGATATTAAGCCTGAAGCGAAGGCGATTCTGGATTCGGGTGTCGAAATCCTTAAAAAGCATCCCGAGATCAAGATAGTAATCGAGGGTCATACCGATTCTATCGGAAGCGAAGCTTACAACCAGAAACTTTCCGAAAAGAGAGCGAAAGCCGTATACGATTACTTCGTCAAGAAGGGAATTTCTCCCGACAGGATGAAGACCGTGGGATACGGTGAAACGAGGCCCAAGGCTGACAACAGCACCGCTGAAGGCAGAGCGATAAACAGACGTGTGGAAATAAAGGTTCTGAAATAACGATCGCTGACTGTTTTCTGGAGTAAAAAGATGGGAGACCGAAGAATTTATGGGTGGGACTTGTTAGTTTCGGTTCTCCCATTTTTACTTGTATTATGTTTACTTTCGCCGGCGGGTGCCGCTAGCGGTAATGTTCCTCCAAAGATACGGGAAAGTTTCAATAAGTTCAGGCAAATGTGGTTCAACAAGTTATGTACGCATTGCCGTCTGGGGAAACGTTACGTCACGGTCAGCAGGGAAAACGGGAAGTATGTGGCTAAATACAGAGCAATTGGCAATAACGTGACGATAAGACTCAAGCACACTGAAAGTAAAACAACCCCTTATGTTGCCGTCCTCAAGTACTCCGAAGATGAATACATTTCCGTGGGAGACTCTGCCGATAAAGCCAGGCAGGGCCCTTTCAGGTTGAATGATTCGAAGCTCGTAACCGAGATATTTCCTTACGTGCACGGGAAATGGCGATACTGAACAGGATGCGTGATCTTCC
>JALXAI010000029.1 GCA_026992215.1 Desulfobacterales bacterium
GCCCTGGGAAAAATGTTACCCGTGTTCAGGGCAGGACTGGGAGCCAGAATCGGTTCAGGGAACCAGTTCGTAAGCTGGATAAGCATTGACGACGTGCTGTATGCCATCTATCACATAATGATGACGAAATCTCTTTCCGGCCCCGTAAACCTGGTCTCGCCAAAACCGGAAACAAACTATCGCTTCGGGAAGATATTGAGCAGGGTTACGCGAAGACCGTACCGATTGGTGGTGCCGGAAAGTGCCATAAGGCTATTGCTGGGCCAGCGAGGAATGGAAATCTTTCTTTCGAGTACCCGGGTTTTTCCGGAAAAACTTCTGGATTCCGGTTTTAAATTCAGGTACCCGGATCTGGGTCACGCGCTGGAACACCTTCTGGGAAAAGCTAATACGCAGGGGATAGGATGAGTTCAAGACTAAAAGCCGTTTTTTTTACCTTGATGTCGCTTGCGATGCTCTTCGGTTTCATGCATCTCTTCATAAACAGCCACTACAACTTCGAAAGATTGCACATATTCCTTTTCAACCTCTGCAGCGGTGGTACCATCATCCTTTATTACACCGAGCAGAAGAAGCATCCGTCTTTAAGAACCATCACGTTCCTAATACTGAGTATCACCTACGCTTTACTTACCTTCTTTGAACACTACATACCCGCCATGATCGTTGCACTTGTCCTGGCAATCATAGTGGATTTAATCAGGACGAAGAATTTCTCGTTTTTCCCACACGACTTCTTCAGGGGAGACGTCCCCGTTTACAGAAAATTTCACCAGGCGTCCCTGCTGTGCCTCTCCATGGGCCTTGTTATCTCCTCGCTGGTTATCCTCAATAACGTTTACCTGAAAATCATAAATTTACCCAAATTTAAACTGGACACCTTTTTCCTAGGATTTTCCTTTCCCCTTTCATTGATAACCATGTCCGTTATGTTTTCCCTGATTCGTCCCGATTTCGGACGACTGGTAAAGCTATTGAAAAATCTTGGGTTCTGGGTGGTAAACTTAGGAGTAATATCATTTTTTGTTTTCATTCTCCTCGAGATGGAAACACCCCAGCTAATCATTTCTTCCATACTATCTGCTTGCGTGATAATGATATTTTTTCTCTACAAGATGATCGGCATTGAAGAGCAACAGAAGAATTTTCTTACTTCCGGGATGGGATTTCTGCTGTGTACAGCCGTCACCGGAATGCTATACATTATCCTTCACATGATGCCCGGCTACAATGCCTCCAGGGGACACTTTGTGTTGCGGGTTCATGCCTTTGTATCGCTATACGGGTGGAATCTCAGCGGGCTTGCCGTAATCTGCAGGTACAACGATTTCCCCATAAGACTCCACTCAAAATACGTCATCTGGCTACACTGGATAACGGTTCTGATACTCGCGCCAACAGGTTATTATTCAAGACCGGTGGCACTTGTTACTGTCGCCTGTTACTGCCTGCTACTCTACCTCATCCTTTTCAGCGAGGGATCGGGACAAATGGAAGCACTCGTTCACGGAGACATGCGCCGCCAATAATAGCATTTCAATGTTCGTATTTGCTTGACATTGTACTTTTCTATTTGGTAAACGGGAAAAACAGGTGACTTGCGTAACCCATCCATTTTCAAAACATTATTCTGCACAAAAGGACTGCCGATGTAGAGCAATTCCGGGAAGATATTAAGACTACTTGATTTTACCAAGGAGGTGATTCAAGGAATACGTAGAAAGTTTCAATCTTTCGTCCGGGGCCGTTAAAAACTGATATTCAAGAAAGGGGGATGTTATGAAGAGAGTTCTTTTCGCCGGTGTACCGCTTTTTCTTTTCTTATGCTTTTTACTCCCTGTAAAAGCGAACTCGGCAGGTTTCTACGTGGATCTGCAGGATGCCAAAGGGATGGCGCTGGGTGGAGCATTCATAGCTCAGGCAAACAATCCGAGCGCCATTTTCTATAACCCTGCCGGTATGACCCAGCTGGAAGGGACCCAAGTTTCCCTGGGTTCCACATTCATCATGCCCACGACAGAATTTGACAGCGACGCTACGGGCGTTAACACCGAAGTGGACGACAACACGTGGTGGCTTCCGAATTTTTACATCACCCATAAATTCAACGAACACCTCTGGATAGGATTCGGCAGTTTCTCAAACTTCGCTCTCGGCACCGAATGGCCGGCCGACTGGGAAGGCAGGTACAATTCTTACGAAGCCACGGTTAAGACAGTAACACTAAATCCTAACGTGGCTTACAAGTTCAATGATAAGTTTTCCATCGCGGCGGGTTTGCAGATTCAGTATCTGGATGTCAGGATGAAGAAAAAGATAGGGATAAACCCAGTGGCCACTTCCATTCTTCTTCAAAATCATCTTCCGACGGCGCTGGCACCGGACAATGATCCTTCCACTGATATAAAAAACGAGCTCAACGGGGACAATTTCGGATATGGTTTTAACGTGGCAGCACGATTCCAGCCCACCGACTGGCTCGCTTTCGGAGTTTCATACAGGAGCAAAATCAGCCATCACATCGGTGACGGAAACGTGGACAATTCCCACCAGGATGCCATGGCAGCGGGACTGGCTACGATGCCGCTGCCCATCACCAAGGCACAATGGGAGGCTACTCTCAACGATCTTTTCCCGGACACCGGTGGTTCGACAACCCTCGAGCTTCCCCAGACCGTATTCATGGGAGTGGCGGTAAAGCCTCTCAAGCCTCTTACCGTTGAGCTTGCTGGCTACTGGACGGGCTGGAGTTCCTGGGATTCCCTGAATCTCAAGTTCGATGACCCCATTGCAAACAAGACCAAGTCCAAGACGGCCAAAGACTGGGACGACGTATGGGGATGGAGAATCGGATTGGAATACCTCTGGAACAGCTGGGCATTCAGGTTTGGTTACGTCCATGACGAATCGCCGATACCGGATGACACCCTTGACTTTATGGTCCCGGCGGACGACAGGGACCTGTACAATTTCGGAATCGGCTATACTCATGGCAATTTCACCATCGACGGCGCTTATAGTTACCTGGTTATCGCCGACCGTGACGTGAGGACCAACTCGGTGATCCACAGGCCGCAGGGAGAACTGCATGACGGTTACGCGCACATGTTTTCCATATCCATTGGTTATAAATTCTAAAATCGAACAAAATAGTTCCCTAGCGTTCCCGGGACATTACCGGGAACGTTTTTAATTTAAAACTGACAAGGAGTACAAAAAATGGGTCAGGACCTGAAAAAAATGTACAGAACGGTAATGGAAGACCATTTTCCCGAAAAAATGACCATTACTTTCGGCGACCAAACTCTCACTTACAGGAAAAGAACCTGGAAAATACCGGATGAGAAAACCGGGGAACTTATTGAAAAGGGATTGAGGTACGGGGAAAACCCGGGCCAGGAAGCGGCCTTGTACGAACTGGTCGAAGGAAACCTGGTGCTGGGTGACTGCAGGTTCATTGAACCGGGCAAAGGGCTCACCAGTTCAATAACAGAAGAGGACATGCTGCAGGCCGGAAAACATCCCGGCAAGATTAACCTCACGGACGTGGATAATGGACTTAACATAATAAAATTTCTCCAGACCAAGCCCTCGGCAGTAATATTGAAACACAACAACCCCTGTGGTGCCGCCTGCGCCAATACCCTCGTCGAGGCATACGACAGGGCTAACATGGCAGACAGAATCGCCGCTTTCGGGGGATGCGTGGTTTTCAATCGTCCCGTGGACAAAGAAACCGCGGAATTAATATCCCAGAACTACCTGGAGGTTGTAACCGCTCCTGACTACGAAGAAGGAACCCTCGATATCCTCAGGCAGCGGAAAAACCTGAGGGTAATTAAGATTAACCGGCTCGACAAATTGCAGGAATACTGCCATTATCGCTTTGTTGATTTCAAGTCCCTCATTGACGGGGGATTGATCGTCCAGCAATCGCCCCTCAACAGGATTCTTAAAAAAGAAGATTTTCAGCCGGCGGAAACAACGTACCAGGGTAAGGTTTACAGGATCAAAAGACAACCAACGGATAAGGAGTATGACGACCTGCTTTTCGGCTGGTTTATCGAGCAAGGAGTCACCTCCAACTCGGTAATATACGTCAAGGACGAGGTGACCGTAGGTATCGGGACAGGAGAACAGGATCGGGTCGGCGTTGCTGAAATAGCCGTGTTTAAGGCTTACCAGAAATACGCTGATGCACTCTGTTTCAAAAAATACGGAATACCCTACAAGGACCTTGAACTTGAAATCGAAAAGGGCACAAAAGACAGGGCTCTCAAGGACGAAATTGACGAAGAAACAAATAAGGCAAAGGGCGGACTTATCGGGTCATCAATGGTTTCCGACGCTTTCTTCCCATTCAGAGACGGAGTGGATGTTGGCATCAGGCAGGGAATTACGGCGGTAGTACAGCCGGGAGGTTCCATGCGAGACTGGGAAGTTATAGAAGCGTGTAACGAAGCAAACGTGACGATGGTCTTCACCGGTCAAAGGGCCTTCAAGCATTAGCCAGGCCGGCAAGGGGGGCTCTCTTCGGGCTCCCCGCCAGCACGAATACCAGGGCAGTTGGTAGCAGACGGTGGCTTTCCCGTAGCAATCTGCCACGGAGTTGCTGCCCTCCCCTTTTCAGCAATCATTCCGTATCTGGCATCCCTTTCCATGGTTCCATGAGCCCCTGGGATATACCCAGCTGATCCAGTATTCTCGCAACCACGAAGTCCACAAGATCGCTTATGGATTGCGGCTTGCCGTAAAATCCCGGCATGGCAGGAAGTATGGTAACTCCGCTCCTTGACAGCCGGAGCATATTTTCAAGATGAATGGAGTTCAGAGGAGTCTCACGCGGTACCATAATAAGCGTTCTCCCCTCTTTGATGCATACATCCGCGCACCTGTGGATTAGATTCATCGAAATCCCCTGCGCGATGGCTCCCAACGTGCCCATGCTACACGGCACAATTACCATGGCTGAGAGCGGAAACGACCCGCTGGCAATTCGTGCAGCGAAATTCTTGTAATGATGACGTGTTACTCGATCCGATATCAGGCTCTCCGGTTCTGCCCCGAGTTCAAGTTTTAGAATTTTTTCACCCGCGGCCGATATAATTAAATGAGTCCTTGCGTTGCTCTTCGAAAGAATCTCCAGCAAACGCCTTGCATACATGGCACCGCTTGCACCGGTGATGGCAACCGCCACATGAACTTCATCCCCTGCAGGCATACGTTCCCGCATTATTTCTGACCTCGCATTTCAAGGTACCTGTGATAGGCTTCATCACCGCTTAATCCGCCATGTACAATAGAACAGACAGCCTTCAGAAACGATACCGGTGACTCATCCTGGAAAACGTTTCTGCCAATCGCCACCCCTCGAGCGCCCGAATCCATCCACCCGGATACTTTACCCAGGAATTCACGGACATCTTTCACCTTTCCTCCTCCGGCAATAACAACGGGCACGGGACAAAAAGAGACAAGCTTTTTCAGAACCTCGGTATCCTCCGGCGGCGCAGTTTTAATTACATCCGCTCCAAGTTCCCAGGCAACCCTTACGGCATGGGCAATAGCCTTGTCGCTCACCGGCTGGCTCACGTTCAAACCGCGCACGTACACCATCACAAGCAGAGGCATTTGCCACAGGTTACAGGCATCGCTGATCAACCCGAGATCTTCTATCATCAAAGGCTCATTTTCATTTCCCAGGTTTACATGAACGGAAACACCGTCAGCTCCCCTGCGAACAGCTTCCTCGACGCTTGCAACAATGACTTTCCTGTGAAAGTCAGGACCGAGTTGCGTGCTGGCAGAAATGTGCAGAATCAAGCCCGGCAGAGGCACGTCAGTATCAAGAGAGGCAACCATTTTAAAGTTTCCCTTGTGAACTATAACGGTGTCAGCCCCCCCTTCTATTGCCTTCTCAAGAGCCGTCTTCATGTTCTCGAGGCCTGAAATTGGTCCGCAACTAACGCCATGATCCAAGGGGGTTATAACTGTTTTTCCGTCTTTGCCGAGCAATCTTCTTAACCTTATTTCCTTTCCACCCATTTCTTAATCCTCTAAGCAACAAAACCGCAACCAAAAGGTTTGGATGAGTTATTCGTTATTCGTTATTTGTTATTCGTTTATGTGAGAATATATGTGGTAAACGATGGCTTTCGTTTCATTGTGCTCTCCATCCTGGTTTTCCCCCCCGCTTCAGGAACACGGGATCCCCGCCCTTTCCGGAATTCAAGCTGCAAGGGGCAAGGGGACAAGGGAACGGAAAAGAGGGTGAATCGAAAAGAAACATCCTCCCGGTAGGCTCAGGACAACGCCCTTCGACAGGCTCAGGACAGCGCCCTTCGACAGGCTCAGGACAGCGCAAACCTCATTCAACCATTTCAACTTCCTCAACCTTCTCTTCCCAACCTCCTCAACCAAGTAATACTTCAGAAAACTCACCATCCGCTTTTCTCCGCTCAAAGGGACTTGTTCTTTTCATCGTCTTCGAGCATTGGACTACCGGGATTAAGATCAAAAATATGACATCCAAAAATGTTACATGTCTCAAAGGATGCATTTAACCAATCACGTTTATGCCGTGAATCCAGTTATTTCACCTGGACTGCAGAGTAAAAACGGTAATGCGGTTTTTCCGGAAGCATGCCGCACTCCACCAGGTACTCAAAAAAAAGATCAAGGCCCTCCAGGTATTCCTCAGTTAAATCATAGCGCAGTTGTTTAAAATATTCCACACACTCATCGTAAGATAAAATGTTGCCGCAGGAAGCCTCGGAGGCAATCTCTGCTATATGCTCCATCCCGAATTTCTTTGCTTCCATAAGTGCGTCATAAGCCAGTTTCATGTGACCGTTTAATCCTGCCACCACGTCAGTATTTATCACCCAGACTGCAAAAACGAAGGGCTTTCCAGTCCATTCGTACCACGCTCTGCCAAGGTCAACACGGTATCTGTAAGCCCCCTTTTTGGCCAGTTTCAGCGCGTCGTCACCAATGGCCAGTACCGCAGGGTATCTCCCGGAAGAAAGTACCTTTGACGTCCCGCGTTGTTCCGCGTAACGGGGCGAAACCTTCCAGTACCTTCGGGCCAGCAACCTTAGCAGGTACACCGAAGTATAAGATTTACTGCTCAAAAGAATCTCGCGACCTTCCAGTTCTCGAACGGGATAATCCGAAAAAAGAACGACACTTTTCACCTCGCCAACGGAGCTGATCGAAAGATCGGGAAAAAGCATGTACTTTCTGTAGTTATAACCGTATTCCAGCGAGGAGACCGCGCTTATTCCGAGGTACCCTCTCGATATCATCCTGTTTAATTCACTGGGGGAAGCTTCCAGTATTTCAAAAGGGTGCCTGACGATGCCCTTTTCAAGGGCGTAATAGACAGGCAAAACGTTCAAAAATCCTATTTTTCCGAGCCTTATAGTACCGACTGTGTTAGCCATTGGATTTCTCCCAT
Source organism: Desulfobacterales bacterium (assembly GCA_026992215.1). GTDB lineage: Bacteria > Desulfobacterota > Syntrophobacteria > B119-G9 > B119-G9 > B119-G9. The sequence goes on from JALXAI010000029.1 coordinate 7,460, forward strand.
CTCACCTTTCTCTATAATCTCATGGAAAATTTCTTTACCGGTGCCGGCGGTAACGGGAATCTTGATTATGTCTGCTGTTTTGCCTTCATCAAGGCTTCCGAAATACCCGGAAATACCCAGAACTTCTGCTCCGCCCATGGTGGCCGCACGTACGACGACTTCGGGGTCGAGATTCAAATCGTTTGCAAGCACCGCCATTTCTCCGAAGAGATTTAAATCGGTATTTGACGCAAGGCTGTCAGTACCCACGCCCCACGTAAGGTTGCCGTTGATTATTTTCTTCACTGGCGGAAGTACTCCGCTTAAACGGACATTGCTCCTCGGACAGAGAACCACCGGAACTTTTCGGCCTGCCAGAAGAGACAGGTCTCTGTCTTCAACAAATACCAGGTGTACGCATATGGTGGACTTATCCAGCACTCCCAGGCTGTCCAGGTATTCTACCGGGCTGCATCGCGGCGCCTTCCAGGAAGGATTCCATTGACCGCGTTCTTCCAGAAGCTCTCTACATTCCCCCTCGCCGGTCATCAGGAATTCGAGTTCCCCGGGATGCTCCGCCACGTGGATACTCATTGCTTTTCGGTACCTTTTGTTCAGTTTTTTTACCTGCCAAATCAACGCGGGTGAAGTTGAATAGACGGCATGAGCGGCTAACTGAAATGAGGTAGAAAGGCTGCCGGCATCTTCACATTCTTCCATGAAGGATTTTGCCCTGTCACTACCGGCAACAGTCTCATTAATATTTTCCACGGAAAACCCCAATACTTCCAGGAAAAACAACCCGCCTCCCGAGAAGCTTTTCAACCTCGAATAATTTTGAGGATCATTTCCTATGTCGGCTACGACTGCAGTGCCGAAATCGCGGAGCTCTTTTAACGCTTCATCATAACCCTCGAAAACAGCATCTTCACCGACCACGCTCCTGGCCTCCAGGAGATCCCTTACCCAGGAAAGAAATCCTCCCTCATGCCTGTTTCTTCCCAGTTCTCTAAACACCGACAGCTCGAGGTGAGTGTGAGCGTTAACAACGCCCGGAATCAAAACAACTTCTCCGTGATCAACAACCGGTGCTCCAGGTACGTAACTCAACTCATCATAGCGTCCCGCATCCAGGATCCGCTTCCCTGAAACCACAACACCGCCGTTTTCTACCGGATGCCCTTTAACCGGGAAGACCCACTTCGCCCGATGTACCACCAGTTCACGCATCAATCCACCATCTCGTAAAACATGTTCCGACGCCTCGGCTCAAAACCGGCCGTCTTTATGATCGATTCAAGTTCCCCGGTCGATAGTCGAAACCTGACTCCCGCCGCTGCCACCACATTTTCCTCAATCATCGTGCTTCCCAGGTCGTTGGCACCGGAAAAAAGGGCCAGCTGAGCCACCTCTGCGCCCATGGTAACCCATGAAGCCTGAATGTTTGCGAAATTATCCAGTACGATACGGGAAATAGCCAGAGTTCTGAGATACGTGACCGCGGTGGCCTTGGG
>JALXAI010000030.1 GCA_026992215.1 Desulfobacterales bacterium
ACAGGAGCAGGTACGTCCCCAACAACATGGTCGTTGTTGTTGTTGGTGACGTGGAACCAGGGGAAGTAATAAGCGAAGTGTGGAATTTTAGTAAAGATTTCACCAGGCGATTCTTCAAACCGATTGTTATACCTGCCGAACCCAGGCAGCTTGGGCCAAGAAGGGCCGAGAAGGCATCGCCGATGGTCAGGTTAAGCAAGGTTGTTATTGGTTTTCCAAGCGTACGGCTTACACACCCTGATCTTTACCCCCTGGACGTCCTCGCGATGATCCTGGGGCAGGGGAGAAGCAGCAGGTTGTACAAAAAGTTAAAGAACGAAAAAGACCTGGTACTGGCAGTGGGAGCATCTAACTGGACTCCGAGCTTCGCCCGCGGCATATTCGTGATCAATATGGCTTTACCCGAGAAAAATATAAAACCGTCGCTGGATGCCATTCGCAAGACCATAGATGCGGTCAAGAGAGCCACCGTCTCTGAGGCCGAGCTAAATAAGGCAAAGAGACAGGTGGTGGCTTCAAAGATTTTCTCGCAGGAAAGCGTGGAGTCGATGGCGTCGGGTCTTGCTTCGTCGTATCTCGAGACCGGCGACCCGTATTTCGATGACGAGTATGTAAAAGGTATAGAGGGTGTTAGGAAGGAGGACGTACAGCGGGTTGCAAGAAAGTACCTGGATTTCGGTAAGCTAACCATGGTGACACTGAAGCCCGAAAAGAGTGCTTCGATCGGTAAGGCTGAAAAGGTTGCGGAAAAAAAGGGAAGAAGGGTCGAAGGAAAGATTGAAAAAATAGTTCTGCCAAACGGGCTTACCCTTTTACTGAAAGAAAATCACGAGGTTCCTGTTTGTGCCATTCAGCTCTACGGGAAGGGCGGGCAGTGCTATGAACCGAAGAAATTTCCCGGAATTTCAAACTTTACTTTTTCGCTTCTAACGAAGGGTACTAAGACCAGAACAAAGGAGCAGATCGCTCGGGAAATAGAAGGGATGGGTGCCAGCCTGAGTTCTGGGTCCGGACACAATACTTACTATGTTTCTTCGTCCGCCTTAAGTGAGGACTTTGAGCGGGCAATTGAGTTGTTTGCCGACGTGGTCCGCCATCCCGGCTTTCCCGAAACCGAGATCGAAAAACAGAGAAAAGACGTGCTCCTGGCGATAAAGAAGCTGGACGAGAACTGGCAAAGTGAAATTATGCGGTTCTTCAAGCGCCACTATTTTCATAAGCACCCTTACAGGAACGACCTTCTGGGTACAGAGAAAAGCATAAAATCACTGACCAGAAAAGATATTGCAAGTTTCTACAAATCCCTGGTTATGCCTAACAATGCGGTTATTGCCATTTTCGGGGATATCAGCCATGAAAAAGTTTTGAAAGCGGTGAAAAAGTACTTCGGCGACTGGAAAAAGGGTAGTCTCCGTCAAGTTAATCTTCCTGACGAGACGTCTCCGCTAAAAAGTAACGAAACCTTTAAAAAGAAAAACGAAAAAGTTTCCACTGCCATCTTTCTTGGAACCAACGGAACCACGATTTACAGCGAGGATAGACCGGCGCTGGATATAATAGATGCGGTTATATCAGGTATCGGGTACCCCAGTGGCTGGCTGCAGGATGCCCTGCGAGGTGGTAAGCGAAATCTCGTTTACGTGGTGCACGCCTTTCCGTTTTACGGGATTAAGGCGGGATTTTTTGGAGTGATTTGCCAGACCACCATGAATAATCTCGACAGGGTTTTAAAGATAATAAACGATAACCTGGATAAGATTTCCAACAAACGTATAACTGAAGACGAGCTCCGGCGGGGAAAAGACATGGTAATTACCATGTACGAAATGGGGCTTGAGACCAACGAGGAACAGGCGCAGGACGCGGCGCTCAACGAGGTACTTGGTCTTGGGTACAATTATGGCAAGATTTACATGGATAAAGTTAAAAACGTAACCGCGAAAGATGTTCTGAGGGTGGCGAGGAAATATTTTAAAAACCGGTTGACAGTTATGACCATCCCCGAACATCCGGTTGAAACCGTGATCCCGCCGGAGATGAAAGTGGAAAGCGATATTCGCCACTGAGGCTGACTGCCAGCGCGGCGAATATTCAAGACAATTTGGCTGCCGGTTACCTGCCTGTATTGGAATGGTTTTGACTGGTGATAACGTAATAATTCCATTAATTGGGGGAACCTGACTTGCTCATTTCCGGGGCCCTATATTTTCAAGATCGCCAGTATTAAGCACCTCCTTGAGATAGGTATGCCATAGCCTTTCTGAGAGTGTAATACTGAATACGACGATTATTACAACTGCCAGAAACTTAGTCATATGTTGTTTGGCAGGAAGTGGGTAAGGGGATTAAAGAAAACGGTACGAACAAGATTAATTAACCGCAGACGAACACAGACGGACATAGACATCCTTGCTCGGGCGACTTTGCCCGAGCAAAGAAACCTATTGCTTCGCGATGATACCCTGTTGTACCCCGGGCACAAGCCAAAAGTTTTGATTTGCGGAATGCGGGTGGTCGAGTTGACTATTCGGGGAAAGGGGCCAAAAAGCATTTTTGCACTGCACGAAGCGCAAGGCGTCAGCCGGCTGACATGTCGCCCGCAGACTGGTCTGCGCATGGGGCTAACTGTGCCACAGCCTTTTTTGAGAATGTTATATAAATATGGTGATTATAG
>JALXAI010000031.1 GCA_026992215.1 Desulfobacterales bacterium
CTGATACGGTTTTGTTCATGGGAATTTCCTCGAACGCCTCGTACATAAAGGCACTCATGTGCCCGCAGCATTCCAGCCAGATATCCCGCAGGTACCTGTCCAGTTCCCTGAGCTTCGTGCTCTGTTCTACGAGCAGGTAAAGAAAGTAGTCTGTTGTGAAATCAGGATGAACATGAATTAGGTAATACGTGGTGTTCTTTTTGGTGGCGCTCTCCAGTTTCTTTCTTATGCACGCCCTGATGTGTCGCTTAATTCCGCGCGCGGTGTATTCGGAGTTACAAACGAGGCATTTTGTCTTCGGAAGTAAATATTTCATGGCATTTTTCCTTCCCGGCTATACTTGATATTCTGACTGACTTACAGGGCAAAAAGCAGGAAACTTTCGTTTTGGAAATTTTCAAATGCTGCTAATTTCAGGTTGATTCCGATAATGCAACAAGATCACGTCCAAAGTAAAGAAAATTGTTTAAAATGTTTCCCTGGAAAAGAGGGACGTTTCGGTGTGTACAATCTGTCACTTCGGCACCGGTATTTCCGGAGGAAATGATGCAGGGAGGATACTATTTCCCGAAAGCATATACTGGTTTTGGCATTTGCAGGTGGTAAATTAACATAGTTTAAAAAAGTGCTGTCTTGCTATTCTTTTGGGCTTACATGATGCTTATGCTCGTGTTTTAGATCAACGAGTGATGCTAAGTCTTTAAAAGTACCATTAATTTTCGTTTCGAGCACTCGTGGTATTCGTAATCCCCGGATTCGCCTGAAAACGGTTTCCCTTGATATGGATGAAAATGACAAAATAACGGATCTTTTCTTGTCTGAAGACACATGAACCGTTCAAATGTGCTATAAGGACAGAGTGTGGCATGAGTCGAAGCGTTGGAATCATGGTTACGGGAGGTCACAATGAAGAAAGCTGAAACACTAAGAACTGAGTTTGATAAGGAGGTTGCGGTAGTTATTTTTGATCGGCCGGCTTCGTTTAACGCGATGAACTCGGAGTTTTTTGAAGAGTTTCTTTCGGTGTTGAGGGAACTGCGGCATAGCAATGATACCAGGTGCGTGCTATTTACGGGGGAGGGGAAGGCTTTTTCTGCGGGAGGAGATGTGGGCTTTATGAGCCGGTTCGAAAACCCCGAAAAAGAGTTTCAGATGCTGGCGGATCAGCTGAATTCGATCATGCTCGAGCTCTATAACTTTCCTGTCCCCACTGTTGCGGCTATCAACGGGCCGGCCGTGGGAGCGGGTTTGTCCGTGGCCCTGGCATGTGACTACCGGATAATGTCAGATGACGCTTTTTTGATGTTTGGTTACTCTGGAATAGGGCTTACGCCGGACGGAGGGCTTTCCTGGATATTGCCCAGGATCGTGGGCAGCGGGCGGTTCATGCAAGTGGTGGTGGACAACCCTAAAATTAGTGCGGAGAAAGCGCTGGAATGGGGCATGGTTCAGGTGGTGGTGCCGGGTCACAGGTTGAAGGAGACAGGCCTGGAGAAGGCCGGAACAATGGCGAAGTTGCCCGTTCAGGCTGTTGTTAACGCGCGAAGACTCATGATCGAGGGGTGGTCAAGAAGTATAGCGGAGCAACTTGACAGGGAACGCTGGGCGATAGCAAGGGCTGCTGCCGGAGAGGGAAAAGAGGGTATAAGGGCTTTCGTGGAGAAAAGAGAACCCGATTACCGTAAGCGTGATAAGTAGCAAGGGTCAGGCTTGAACTGGAACGTGGTGTGGTAATTTCCCCGGAATATTTTTAATGAGAACCGCTTTCTTGCCTGTTTGACAGAAAGGTATGGGGCTTTTTGTAGCCGATTGTGACGAAGGATTACTCCCAGGTATGCAGAGCTTCGACTATTGAGAGCCTCGCGGCCCTCAGCGAAGGCAGGGCACCTCCGGCAATTCCCATGATCGCGGCAAAGCTTATTGCGTAAAGCGCTATCCGGGGAGTGAGCGCAAATCTGAAGGCAACCTCGGAGAAAGATTTCCAGTTGGTTGTGGAAACGGTGATGTTTTGCAGGAACGAGGAGCTTGCCAGGCCGATAATTCCGCCTGCCAGTCCCAGAAGCAGAGCCTCGAGTAAGAACGCTGTCAGTACACTGGTTCTCCCGAAGCCCAGGGCTCTGAGGGTTCCGATTTCCACAATCCGGTTCGCGACGTTGGAATACATGGTGATCATTGCACCTATTACGGCTCCCAGGCTGAATATACTGGTTAAAACCATTCCCAGTATCTTTATAAATCTTTCCATCAGTTCCGACTGTTCCTTGTAATACTCTATTTCCGTTTTTGCAACCACGGTCAATCTTGGGTCGTTTTCAAGTCTATGCTTCACCCCCGGAAAAAGGCTTCTTTTTTTCAGCCTGAACAAAATCCCGGAATATACAGGTCTTCTGAAGGCCTGCATGAACTGATCGACATCTCCCCATACCTCCGAGCTAAATTCCGTATTCCCTGCATCCATGATACCTACCACAAGCCACCTTCTTTTCCCGAACTTGATACTTTCTCCGAGGGCACAACCTTCAAAGCGCTCCGCTATTCGCTTGCCAACCACGATCTCGTTGGCTCCCTTTGAAAACTTCCTCCCCACCACCAGGCGAACGCCGGGACGCAGTTCCCAGGAATTGTCGTCCACTCCCCTGAGTGTGACGTTGGCTACTTTGGTGGTACCTCGCTTGTTGAGGGTTATCAGAACCAGTAGTTCTTTTGCGAGCAGTGGGAGCCCGTCGCTGTCGAGGGCAATTTCCGGTTGCGTGGCAATCACGCTTGCCTGGTACCTGTCTATTGTGCTCATTACCTCTGATGTTGAAGATCGTCGCAACACCAGAACGTTGTCCGGCGATCCGGTGTTGACGAGGGTTTTTTTCAGGCCGTAGGCAAGCATGAGCACGGCCGAGAAAACGAATACCACCAGCGCCATGCCCGATACCGTCAAAGCGGTGGTTAACTTCCTGTTCCAGAGGTTTCTCACGGTGTACTGGTAAGGAATCTTCATGGTCTATCCCACGTGTGTCAGGCTTTCCACTATCGGAGTTTTACTGGCCTTAATACCTGGCAAAAGCCCCGAAAGGACACCCACTATTAGTGCTGACACCAGCCCCGACGCGAGCGTTTTTACAGAAAGATTGAAAATGGGAAAAAACGTCTCGAGAGACTTCGCAAAAATTCTCGCCGCTGGAAAGCTTAAAATTATCCCGAGAATCCCCCCGGTAGCTGCTATGAAAACCGATTCTCCGATAATCAGTTTGAGCAGGAAGGGTCCCTCGAACCCCAGGGTTTTGAGAACACCGTACTCCCTGGTTCTTTCTCTCGCGGTCATGGCCATGGTGTTGCTCAAAACCACGAAAATGATACCTATGACAATGTATGATATCGCCTTTATTGCCACAACAATGGCTTCCGTCATGGAAACAAATCCCATCTGGAATGCTTTCTCGGTCTCCGTGAGCGTTTCCGCGAGGGAATTTTGAAATATTGCGTCTATTTTCCTTGATATTTCTCCTGCCCTGGCCGGGTCTGCAATTTGAACCACAAACCATCCGACGTGATCTGCCCTGATAGGCATGGTTTTTTTGAGCGATTCGTTTAGGTAGTCCCAGTGGAAGAAAAACTGCGACTCATCGGTCCCCCTGTCTCGTCCCCGGTATATTCCTTCCAGTACAAAATCCCAGGTCCCTGGAAATATGGTTCCCCTCAGCGTGATTACATCCCCGATCTTCCAGCCGTACTTTTTCACGATCAGTCTGCCTGCTATGCAGCCCCGTCGATCTTTTTTAAAGGCTTCCAGTTGCTTTTCCGGGATCAGGAACTCGGGATAGAGACTGAGATAATGCTCGGCATCTATGGCAAACTGGGGAAAAAAGTTCTTCTCGTTTATATAGATGCCACCGAACCATCGACCATAAGTTACGGCAACCACTCCCGGAACTTCTTTTATCCTGTTTAAGTATGATATGGGCAGAGGGAAAATCAGGGAGACGGCATTTCGGGTAATAAGCCTGTTTGGTGAGGACGCTTCCACGCCCGCGTACCATGCCGCCACCACGGTTCTGAGCAGGCAGTACGCCAGCACCACTATGGCCATGCCAATAACCGTGAGACTGGTCCTCAGCTTGTGTCGGAATGCGTTGCGCGCTACGTATTTAAGCAGGTTCATTTCACTACCAGATTATATCGTTTTCGTACTGGTCTCTCAAAATACCCTTGTCCAGCACGTAGACCTTTCTTGCTTTTCTGGCTGCCCTGGGATCATGGGTTACCATGATTATGGTTTTTCCAAGTTCCCTGTTCAGATGATGTAACAGGTCCAGGATCTGGACAGCCGAATCTTTATCAAGGTCGCCCGTGGGTTCATCGGCTACTATTATTGTCGGATCGGTTACTATGGCTCTTGCAATGGCTACCCTCTGCTGCTGCCCCCCGGACAGCTGCGACGGGTAATAGAACGCCCGATCCAGGATACCGGTTACTTTCAGGGCGGCTGTTACATGCTTTTTTCGTTGCTTTCTGGAAAGAGGTGTTAAAAGCAGCGGCAGTTCCACGTTTTCAAACGCGGTAAGAACGGGGATCAGGTTGTAAAACTGAAAAATGAATCCAACGTGCCTGGCGCGCCACCTGGAAAGTTTCGAGTCGTCAAGCCTCGTGATATCGATGCCGTCAACCACGAGTTTCCCACGGTCAGGCCTGTCTATCCCTGCAATCAGGTTAAGCAGAGTGGTCTTTCCGGAACCGGAGGGCCCGATGAATGCCACGTACTGGGCTCTCGTAATTGAAAGATTTACCCCCGTGAGGACTGTTACTTTCTGAGTGCCCTTCCGATAAGACTTGTGCAGGTCATTTATAATAATCAGAGCGCGGTCATCATCGTTTTTCAGTTCTTTCGGGTTCTCTTTGCTAGGCGGTTCACTCATTTATCAGAACTCGGCAATCTGAACTCTCTGGCCGTCTTTCAGGTTCTTTCCGGGGTTGACCACAACCCTGTCCCCCGGATCAAGACCTTCCGTGATCTCCACGTACCCCTTGATAGCCTCACCGGTTTTTATTCTCGCTTTCCTGAGCCTCCCTTTTACCACCTTGAAAACCGTGGGCGCGGGAGCTCCTTTTAACAGGGCTTCCGACGGAATAGCCAGGAGTGGCCTCGATTCATCAGGGGTGAGTTGCCTTGAGAGGAAGTTCACCCTGGCACTCATCTCGGGCATTATCCTGGAGTCAAATTCAAGAAACTTCACTTTCACGGTGATTGTTGCCTTGGCCCTGTCCGCAGTGGGAACAATCACGTGCACGCTCCCCGGGAAGCGCTTATCAGGGATCGCATCAAGCTGGATTTCGCATGGCTGGTTCTTTTTAACGCTCAGGATGTTAGATTCCGCCACGTCTGCCTCTACCATCAAGGAGTGAATATCCGCCAGGGTAACCACGGCTGCCTTTGCGTTGGTGGCAGAACCGAAAGGTGCCACCGCTTCTCCGATGTCGGCGAATTTTCTGAGCACGATCCCGTCGAAGGGTGCCCTGATATACGCGTAGTCAAGGGCAACTTTTGCTTCCTCGAGCGCCGCACGGGAAGCTTCAATCCGGGACCTGTCCGCCCGAACGGCGGCAAGAGCCTTGTGGTATCTGGCTTCCGCGCTGTCGAAAGCCGATTGAGACACAACGTCTTTCTTCAAAAGCTTACTAAACCGCCTGTATTCTTTCTCGGCATCTTTTTTCTCCGCTAGGTCGAATTTAAGCTTTGCTCTTGCCGTCTTGAGGTCTGCCTGTGCCTTTTGTACTGCGGCCTCAAGATCGTCCTTTTCAAGTATAGCGATGATGTCGCCCTTTTTGACCCTCGAACCTTCTTCCACGGCAAGATATGCGAGCCTCCCGGTAATCTTGGAGGAGAGGGCAGCCTTTCTTTGAGCTACAACGTAGCCGCTTGCGTGGAAGGAACTGAAAAGCTCGGACGGGTAGATCCGTGAAACGGTAGCGACCACTACCTTAGGTCGTCCGCCAACGATACCTATCCTGTGCAGCAGGAAAAGGGTGACAGTGGCGAGTGTAACAATTACCAGAAAAATCAAAAACTTTTTCCACTTCTTGTCGGGGGTGTCAAGTTCCTCTTCGCGATCGATTCTTAGGCTTTCGAGATCCTGGTTTTCCATGTTATCATTCTTCGTGACAGGAAGTGAGTTTGTTCAAGAAATTAACGTCAGCCGGTGTTATCTCTTTCACTGTGCTTAATGCCCATGTTTTGCCGGAGCAGGGAACGACATCAGATTTCCCATAAATGATTCCGGGAAAACCGTCAGTAGGCATTTCTCCGGAAATTTTCATACGTTGTCATGACCTCCGTGAATAAAACCACAGGCATTAGATTTAGCCGATAATTTTCTCTACGTCTATAACTTAGTAGTGTTATGATGACAAGAGAAATCGGTCTGAACACCAGGCTCACGAAGGCGTGATGCCGGAACTTGCATCAATGTTCGAGGAAGGAATCTTCGGACGATTAATAATGAGCAAAAAAAACGCCGCCAGGGAAAAGCCGTAAAGATCAGGAGGGTTCCCACCCAGGAATACCAGCACTAACCCGAAGATGGCTATTGATTCTGAAAGCGCCCACGAGACCATCAACAGCGGATAGGCTGATGCGAGCCTGTCGGGGCTTGTTGATGAACCGGAAAAGGGATCCGGCACAGGGTTCGGGGGCTGGATATCCCCGATAGATTGCGGGAATGCGTCCCGGGTAACCATGGCGATCCTTGAGTGAGCCCGGCGGCACAGTTTTATACTGGCAAACAAAAGTACCAGGGAGATAAGGTAGAGTACGAGTCTTACCTTCGCTAGTACGTCTGGCTGCAGAAAGTGACTTCTGGCAGGAATCTGCGTGAGGTAAAAAAAGCCAAAACCGGCGTAAATGATAATGCTGGCCAGCATGGAAATCCAGATAAGTTTCAGCTTCTTTGGGTCGATGGACTTGTTCCGCGTATACATTGTTTCTTATCCGTATGCCTCCGTGTTGGTTTAGCTTGACCGGTTTTTCTCGTTAAATATCTTTATACTACATTTGAATCGTACATTACAAACTTTTGGCAGGAAACCGGTGAGTTTTTGCGTGGAAGAGCGTTCGGCTATATCGGTTTTCTTGGGTCAACCGGGGAGCAGGCATATGTCAGGGAGAGGACGTTACGGAAAGTACGGAGAAATAAAAAGACTCGAGCGCCTCAAGGTGCGGAGAAAAAATTTCCCGGGAAAGATCGGGAAAAAGACAAGAAAAGAACGAGGGATGAAAAGTAAGATCCCTCGTTTCTTAAAAGGTAAGTCTAAAAACTAAAAAAAACCTTTTGCAGGACCCTGGGTGTTATCCCTGCAAGATCCAGGTACATCGTTATCCCGCCCATAAAAAACGGCCAGCCAGCTCCCAGTATCATGGCCATATCCACGTCTCTCGAGCTCGCGACCACTTTTTCTCTCAGGATCAGGTCGATTTCCCTTGTAAGGTTTTCCAGTACGATATCAAGGATTTCTTCCTTTCGATAATCGTGGTCTCCTTTTTTCTCCCAGATCTTTTCAATTTCGGGATCAACAACTTTTTTCTCTTTGTCAGGAAGATAGATGGATTTCTTTCCCAGTTCTATCACTTTCTTGAAGTTTTCGTTCAGCGGGAAGCGCTCCGGTCCGAAACTTCTGTTCAGGGTTTCGAGAACATGGAAGGCAACAGGTGGTCCAACGAGTGCAAGCAAGTCAAAGGGCGCTATTGGGAGTCCAAGGGAAAGAAGCGCGTCATCGACTTGCTGGAATGTGGCTCCGTTGTCGACAATCTCCAGGCAATCGACCATCATCTTGGTAAGGATTCTATTCACCAGGAAAGCGGGCGAATCCTTAACCAGGAGCCCCGTTTTCCTGATTTTCTTTGCAACGTCAAAGGCCGTGGCGAGGGTGAGATCATTCGTTTTTTTGCTACGGATTATTTCTACCAGCGGCAACACCGCAACGGGGTTAAAGAAGTGAAAGCCGATTACCCTTTCGGGATGTTTCAATTCCGATCCCATCTCGGTTATACTGAGCGACGACGTGTTGGAGGCGAGAATCGTGTCTTCACGAGTAACTTCCTCGGCCTCCTTAAAAACCTGCTTTTTTACGTCCATGTCTTCGAAAACAGCCTCAATTACGAAGTCGCAGTCTTCGAAATCCTTCCACTCGAGAGTCCCCTTGAAAAGGCTGGACATGTAGTTAAATTTGGTTTCTTCCAGCTTGCCCTTGCTTATTGCTTTCTTGAGTTCGTTTTCGATGTAGTTTTTCGCGTTGTCGATTATTTCCTGCTTGATGTCTTTGACCACTACCGGGACTTTGAGCCTGTAGAGAAAAAGGTACGCGAGTTGCGAAGCCATCAGGCCGGCCCCGATAATTCCGACCTTGTTCACCTTTAGCGGCTTAACATCTGGAACACCCCGGGGGTTTCTTGCGTGCCGGTTTACAAGGTCAAAGGCGTAAATGGAAGCCTTGCACTGGCGGCTTTTTACCAGATCTCCAAGAGCCTTGTTTTCTTCTTCGAAGCCGGTGTCAATGTCCCAGGAACACGCGCCCTTTATGAGATCCAGCGCCCTGTACGGAGCGATAGCGGCTCCATGGACCTTGCTGTCAACAAATTCCTTTGCCTCTTTAATGAGCCGGTCAACCTGTTTGAAATCGGGTTTTTTTCTTTTAATTCTTGTTTTGCCTGAAATTATGTCAATTAGTAGGCGCAGCGAATCGTCCAGGAACTCGGCATTGTCAAACATCCTGTCTGCTAGGCCAAGCTCGAAGGCCTGGGGTCCTTTTATCATCCGGTTCTGGTTTAATGCATTGTAAATGATGATCTGAAGAGCCTTTTCAGGGCCTATTAACTTGGTGGTAAGTGTGCAGCCGCCCCAACCCGGAACAAGCCCCAGGAAGCATTCGGGAAATGCTATCGCAGGAACGGCTCTTGATA
>JALXAI010000032.1 GCA_026992215.1 Desulfobacterales bacterium
GTATCGTTTCTGTCTCAGAAAAGGTTTCCACGCGATTACTCCAGGACTAGTAAGATAAGATCCAAACAAATAAAACAACGCTCAACGGGAAATCACTGCCCCATTTCACACGAAAATGATCGTAGCAGGCGGGAAAAAACGGCAACCCTGCAGAGAACAATTCGACGGGCATTACCACCTGCTATTTCTCCAGGAATTTCCATATTTTGCTATGCCCCCAGGTGCCGGGGCGCGGACTTTAATGACGGCAAAAAGCACCGATAAGAATTTAGAAAAAGTTTTTAAAACCAAACTGTTAGAACGAATTTAGCTTCAACCATACAAGAAGTCAAGAAAATTCAAGAATTGCAGTGGTGTTGGAAACCCGGGCACAACTTTCGCGAGATTGTAGCGGCACTCAAATAAAAACAGCATAGCGGTAAAACCTCGCGATGTTCCGTAAATACTTACCTGCGGACCCTAAAATATACAACTTTTCTGTTGTTTCTCTCGTTTGTCTCGCGAATCTTGTTTCCATAGTCAACCACGGCAAGCATTCTCTTCTTTTCCGCCCTTCTAAACGTTGCCTTCCTGACGACCGTGGAATATCTCCCGGGACGCAGCCTGGGCAGCTCAAAAATCCGGGGAATCTTTTCGTTGCCAACGAATATTGCTACCTTCGCCGGAGGTGCTACGGCATTACCCGCATTTCTGACCCGTACTTTCATCAACACGCTCTGCCCGATCCTGGGCCTTCCGGGAACTATCTTCACCATGGAAATGTACAGATCCGGCCTGCGCCGGCAATAGAGCGTAACCTCTTTGTCATTGTTTTTTTCGTTTGTCTCCTTTATGTAGTTCGCAGCATCCGCAACCACCCTGATTCTGCCCTTAACCCTTATTTTCAACCCCGGCATGTACACCAGTTTTCCTTTAGGTTTCTGGAGCTTTCTTTCGGGGTCAATTTCGGCAATCGATTTATCAGACCACTTCCTGTCAAACAGGTAAAGGATTACCCTGGCTTTTTCCCCGTCCATGGTTTCCCACACGCCGTCAGGTATTTTACCGGGACCATTATTTTGAAGCGCCACCCCCACGACGCAAGGCTTTGCGAAAAAAATTCTCTTTACCTCCAGATCAGGTAACAGGTTCCGATTTTCTTTCTTTTTTAACCTCGGAACAATAACCGCCACAGGGCCGTAGGTATTGTTATCCCTGTCTTTCTCAACGATGCCTTTGGAATCTATCCTAATTGTAAAATCATAAGTTTTGCCCCTTTCGACGTAGAGTGGCTTTTTCTTATGTGCCATAAGAGGTATCGCAAGTTCAACAGATTCCGAAGGCATCAGGGTGGGTAACGGCAATTCGGCCATCCATTTTCCCGTGTTATCTTTTACCTCTATTGTCGCAGGATGACCAGATGCCCTGTAAATTCCGTCTCCCCGGTTTTTTACCGTGACCAAAAACATCATGATGGGAACGTCCCGGGAGAATTTTGAAGAAACAATCACCTGGGCAGATTCCACGACGAGATCGGGTTTAAGTTTTTCTGGATCATGCCTGGTTACATAGACTTTCCTGAAAAACGCGTTGTTCTTCTCATTGGTTTCCGGAACCATGTTCCCGGCGTCGATAACGGCCCCTATGTAATAGATTCCCTCCTTCGTATCCGGGGGGATCTCGTTGGATCCTTTAAACACAACCCTGGTTTCTCCGGGAGGCAGTGTGATCAACACCCTTCCCCCTTTTAAAAGCACGTAATCCTTGTAGGTGGGGCAATAGACAGCAAAAGGCACGGGGCAAACATAATTCTTCTTCCTGCTTAAGATAACCTCGATGGTAACCTCTACAGGTTTTTTTCCCCTGTTAATCGCCACAACCCTGATCTTATTCTTCAGGGGCTTTCCGGGAATAATGTAGTCTGGGCAGGCAGAAAGCTTCAGGGTAAGATCCGTATCAGGCTTGTTCTTTTTAGTCGCACCCGCCGATGGAACAAAAAGCAATATCAACGCGAAATAGGTAAGAAGCCTGCAAATGGAGTTCACTTTCAACCTCTTTTTTCCCTCGACGATGTCCCTTCTTTTTTCACGATTACTGGTCATATGACACCGGTTCGCGAAGTAGCAAGCTGATGGCTTCTTCTGCACATTCGGCCAGCTCCGGGTGAGTGTCCGCCAGCGCCGTAAGCTGCCGTAGATTGTCAGCGGTTCTGAAAATAAGCATGGCCAGGTCTCCTTCGTCAATTCCGCACTCCAGTCGCGTTTCATCCCACGACTCTCCGGACGCCCACAGGTAGATCGTCAAAGCCGGCCAGAAGGAAAGCGGTTGGCAGGGAAATCCCCCTTTGTTCAGTCGTCTGATCAGCGGGTTGAGCCTTTTGGTAAGCTTTGCAAAACGCCTGAATAATTTTCCTTTAGCACGGTACCCCGCGTAATCACTCCCCTTGTCGCTCCTTCGATCGTTAACAAAAGGTGCCATCAGCGCACTCAGCAACACCGGGTCATTGTCCGGGAAAACACCCGTTCTTATGCATTCAGAAACCAGCAACGGCTGATCAAGGCGCAACCTCGACGCCCATTTTCCGTCAGACGTCAGTTCGCCGTTATCGGAAACGTATCCTTCCGCCTTCAAAAATTCCAGGTGCCTCTGGAACTCCCTCCAGAGTTGATACTGTATGGCATGGAGTTGCCTT
>JALXAI010000033.1 GCA_026992215.1 Desulfobacterales bacterium
GGCGCGTCCGCGCCCGATGGACAGGCTGATCTGTGGAGACGTCGGCTTTGGCAAGACGGAGGTTGCCATAAGAGCCGCCTTCAAGGCCGTGATGGATGGCAAACAGGTAGCGATGCTTGTTCCAACCACCATTCTGGCAGAACAGCATTACCAGACTTTCAAGGAGCGCTTTTCCAGCTACCCCGTTTTCATTGAAACTTTAAGCCGGTTCAAAACCAGGTCACAGCAGAAAAAAATAATCGAGAACCTTAAAAAAGGAAAAGTCGATATCATAATAGGGACTCACAGACTGCTTCAACAGGACATTGCTTTTCGCGACCTCGGATTGCTCATTATCGACGAGGAACACAGATTCGGTGTGAGGCACAAGGAAAAGCTGAAAAAACTGCGGACATCCGTGGATGTCCTTTCCCTTTCAGCCACACCAATCCCGAGAACCCTTCACATGTCTTTGATGGGAATACGGGATCTTAGCACCATCGAAACTCCTCCCCGGGAACGCTACGTGGTAGAGACATATATCTGCAAGTTTGACGAAGAAATAATTCGCACGGCCATTACCAGGGAACTCGGAAGAGAAGGGCAGGTTTTCTTTGTCCACAACAGGGTAAAAACCATTTACAACATGGCAAACCTTATAAGGAAGCTTGTTCCCGAAGCCAACGTGGGGGTTGCCCACGGCCAGATGCATGAAAGAGAACTCGAAAAGGTAATGGAAGAATTCGTAAGAAAGGAAATCAACGTCCTTGTTTGCAGTACAATCATCGAATCAGGACTCGATATTCCTTCCGCCAACACCATCATCATAAATAGGGCAGACAGGTTCGGCCTGGCTCAAATTTATCAGTTAAGGGGTAGAGTGGGCAGGGCCGACAGACAGGCTTACGCGTACCTGCTCATCCCCGGCAAGCATCTGATTACCCGGGAAGCCGAAAAGCGTTTTCGGGCGCTTTTAAATTTCACCGAACTGGGTTCAGGCTTCAGGGTTGCCCTAAATGACCTGCAGATCCGTGGCGGTGGAAACCTGCTGGGAGCGGCTCAATCAGGACACGTTGCCGCCATAGGCTACGAACTGTACGTGGATCTGGTTCAGAAAACCATTCGAAAGTTAAGGGGTGAAATGGTTGAAGAAGCGCCCGAACCCGAGATTGACCTCAGGTTATCCGCCTTCATCCCGGAATCTTACGTACCCGACATAAACCAGCGGCTCTTTCTTTACAAGAGGCTTGCATCCGGCAGGAATAAAAGCGAGATAAAGGAGGTTGCCCTTGAAATGAGAGACAGGTTCGGCCCTCTTCCACCCGAAGTCAATAACCTGCTGAACGTGACCCTTATCAAGCTCTGGCTCAGGAAACTGCACGTCACAAAGCTCACACAAAACAAAAAACAGTTTGTATTGTCTATAGCTAAGAGTACTCCGCTGGAACCCGAAGCCATTTTCGCGGTAATTAACAAGTTTCCGAGACAAATATCGATTAGCCCGGAGCAAAAGTTAATCATTGGAAGTATTGACGGAAACACCGATAAAGATTTTGAGTTCTTGAAACTTATCTTGCAAAAGCTTAGCACAAGTATTTCCGCAAAAAGCAGAAAGGAAAGCCATGAACACAACTTTTCTTAAGGATACCAGGTCAAGAGTGATCACCGGCGCCGTCGCCATCATGGCATTATTGTTTTGTCTTCTTATTCCTGCCAGACCATCCAGCGGCGCGGAAATTATCGACAGAATCGTTGCCATAGTAAATGGCGATATTATTACTTTAAGTGAGCTTGAGAAGGCTTCAAGGATATTTTACGAAAACATGAAGGCTCAGGCCATGAAAACGGGCAGGGAACTGCCACCTCTTTCTGAACTCAGAAAGCAGGTACTCAATTTCCTGATTGACAAGAAGCTCACCGAGCAAGAATCACAGAGGCTGGGTATTACCGTAACTGATCAGGACGTCGACAATGCTATCAACAATCTTCTGAAGGACAAGGGCATAAGCAGGATGGAACTTATAGAGGGGCTGAAGAAGGAAGGAAAAACGCTGGATGACCTCAGAAATGAAATAAGAGAAAACATTCAAAGAGCAAGACTTATTAACAGAGCCGTAAAATCAAAGATCGTAGTCACGGACGAGGAAGTCGAAAAATTTTACGAAGAACACAAGGATCAATTCTCGCAAAAAGAAAAGTGGCACTTAAGGGTTATTTTTCTTCCCTTCCCTGTTAACCCGACTGACAGGGACAGGCAGGAAGTGCTCCGGCTGGCCAGGAAACTGAAAGCCCAGATAGAAGGCGGAGCATCTTTTGCCGCGTTAGCGCGCGAATATTCCCAGGGCCCCGGGGCCAAAGAAGGAGGGGATGTCGGCTACCTGAGCCCCGACGATCTCGACCCGAAGCTGGCAAAATATATTTCCGCTTTATCTCCCGGGGAAGTAAGTGAACCGGCGGAAACGGAAGACGGTATTTACCTTTTCAAACTGGAAGATATTCAGGAGGGGGGATCAAAGACATTCAAGAATGCCAAAAACTACATAAGGCACTTGCTTTACCAGAGGGAAGTAAACAAGCGTTACATGGAATGGCTCCAGGAATTAAGGAAACGATCGTATATCAAGATCAATCTCTGAAAACGCGGTCACCCCGTCATCACGCGAGACCGGAAAACCTCAGCACGCGCTGTACGTAATTCCTGGTTTCCTTGTAAGGAGGGATCCCTTTGTGTTTCATAACAGCCCCCGGCCCGGCATTGTAGGCTGCGATTGCGTGGACAAGGTTACCGTCGAACATGTCAAGCATTTTCCTGAAATATTTCACCCCGCCGGAGATGTTTTCTTCCACGTCAAAAGGATCTGAAACTCCAAGTTCTCTGGCGGTTTCCGGCATCAGTTGCATGAGTCCCATGGCACCGCACCTGGACACCGCTTTCTCGTTAAACCCCGATTCAGCCTTAATTATTCCCTTGATGATGTTTGCCGGAATATGATACGCTCTGGATGCTTTTTCGATTGCCGTGTCAATCCTGTCTTTTCCGGAAAATGCCTTTTTCTGCAAGTAGCCGGAAGATTCACGCATCGCGTTGACAGTACCACGCGACCTTAAAGATGGCTCTGACAGTCTCTTTTTACCGAACAATATCGGCCTCTCAGAGGCCATTTCGTTTACGTCAAGAGGTTTAATCCTGCCTGAGGGTACAAAAACCGGATGCGCAAGGTAGTCCCTGATATTTAAACCCCTAACCCCGGATTCACGGGCTTGCCTACCGCTGCGACTCTCTTTCTCGAGCACCTTGCTGAACCTTCTGACATTCCCATGCCGCGTTCCTCCCGCTCTTCCGGCCAGCTCGGCAGCGAAAGACTTGAGCATCAACTTCTGCACCAGACTGCTTTTACAAGATTCCCTAAATCCAAACCCCATGCTAAAGATCCCTTTCCGAACAACACCGATTTTTCCCTTCCAGCTTCGCAGCGTACATGGCCCGGTCGGCTCGCTCAAACAATGTCTCCGCCGTATCGTTTTCCCTTCTCTCTGCGACTCCGATACTGAGACCAACTTTCAGGATATGCTTTGAGTCCTTGGTAAGATGAAATTCTACGCGAGATATACTTTTAAGGATTTCCCTGGCCTTTTTGATGCCATCTTCCAGGTTGGCGTTCTCAAGAATAATGACAAACTCGTCGCCTCCATATCGAGCTAGCATGTCAGTCGCCCTGATGTGTTTTTTAACATAATACATCGTCCTTTGAAGAACATCGTCTCCTATCTTGTGTCCCCACTTATCATTGATTGTCTTAAAGTCGTCGATGTCCAGGATCATCAAAACGAACTTCTTATCAGAACCGAGAATTTCCTGTATCTTGATTCTGTAGGCCTCCCGATTATAAACACCCGTTAAGGGATCCTCCAGGGCCTTTTCTCTCGCTGCCAGCAGTTCTTCGAAATAGCTCTTCTTCTGCTGCTTGGCCTCGCGAAGCTGTCGTCTGAGTTTAAGCTCTTCCTTTATGTAGTTATCCAGTTGTTTTTGATCCAGGTCCCTCTTGATCCGAATGAGCTTTTTGATCTCGTTGATACTCCCAAGCAGGTTATCTTTAAGTTCAGAAATATGGACAGACTTGGTGCAGATCTCCTCCATACGCTGTGCCTGCTTGGTCATATTGGTATTATGGTCTTTGCTGGTTCGTTCCAACCACTCGTGGTTCTCGGATATGCTTCTCAGGAACTCTTCCTGGGTTTCCACCAGGTTTGTCATGATAGTTTTCAGGAGTTCTTCAAGCTTTTCTCGTTCTTCCCTCACTACCTGGCGGTACTCTTCGTAAAGCATATTGAACTGGTAGGTGATTTTTTCCACGGCCTCAGCGGAGAATTGTGTTTCCAGGTACCTTACGAACTTTTGAGATTTCTCGGCCAGTTTTTCATCCGATGCCTTAACCAGGATTGCGATGTCCCTTGAAAGCAACAGAAGAACGTTCTGATAGGACTGCTCGATTTTAGAGAGAAGCTTTTTAACATAAGTATACTCGACATCCGATCCCCCGGAATCTTCTGATACCACCTTCGGTTCGATTCTCAATATCAGATCTTTAAGTTCACTACCTATTCTTTTCATCTCGGCGACATTGACACCCTGGCGCATCGATTCCTGAAGTTCAAGCAGCTTTGAGCGGATTTCAATATGATCATCCTGAGCCGCGAGCACAATAAGCGATCTTAAAAGGCTTCCTATCAAGCTCTCGAGCTCATCAATCTTTTCTCTTAAGGCGGTATTTTCCGACAGGAGACTCGAGTACTTTTTCCGGAGACTGGCAAGCCTTTTTTGAAACTCATTTTCGGTCAAACATTCTTCTTTGCTGTCATCCCTTTCCTTATCATCCTTCTTTCCGCCCCATAAGGACCGAATCTTTTTTTCCAGTGTTTTTTCTTTTTCCATACCAAGTCATCACTTCACTAGAGATTTTACTGTATTTACTTAATCACGGACACGCAAGGCTAGGTGTAGCAATTACCGTTCCGTTTACCGGAAAGTCCGGCAAAAAGTGGTGCAAACAGGTATCCTGCAAGAGATCTTCCCGTATTTCCCTGCCATACTTTCAACCCGTTGCGTCAACCCATAATGTGGTTTTATTGCCATTTTTAAGCTATTTCGCCACCCGCATTATTTCAGAAATGTTGAGTCCCGACAGGCCGCCTTCGTTTACGTGCCGTAGTCGCCTCGCTCGTACCTGGCAACTTCCTTGGCTGTAAGAGTCGAAATCTGTTCCGCGATTGCTCGCAAAGATGAATCTTTCGGAAGCATGCCAACCAGTTCATCCAGCTTTCTAACATTTCCATTCATCTCCCGGACGGCAGTTGCCAGTTTGTCTGTTGACACGCCAGGTGAAGCGAGGAGGTTGCCAAACTTTTCCAAGGCGTCCAGAGAATCTTCCGCCATACTCAGGGCTTGCGAAACGTTTTCCGTCAGCTGCAGTGGAACAACAGGCATGGAAGCCTGTATAAGGCCTGCCTCTTCTGTAGCTGAGACAGTTTTGCCTTCCCGGTAGGAATTTTTTGCCTCCTCGAGTACTCGTTCGAAGGATGCTCCGGCAGGTTTGTCAATTCTCGCTGTGGTTCTTTTGTCTTCTGCATTCAAACCGGAAGGTAAGATTTTGTCAATCTTCATCTCATATGCTCCTGTTCTTTCACTCTTCCCCTGAACGTAATCTGTTCATGTTCAAGGCCAATATCCATTAGTTCCGAGATTGCTTGAATAGAACAGGAGCAAATTGCATACCATCTTCCTTACCCGTCACTTTCCATCCGTGCTTCCCGCAGTCGCTGTCTTTCCGTTCTGAATATATACCTGATTATTGCTTCCCGATCTTCTTCATCAATCGCGACAAACTTAATCCCCAGGTGATACTGTCTACCGGTATCCGAATCCCCACCTATTACTCCCTTTCTTTTTCTCACCTCCCCTATCACGAAGAAAGGATTGTTGAAAGCCGGAGGGAAAAAAATGCACATATCGAGATAGCTCCCCTTAGGAAAGTTTACAGGACTCACCAGGCGAAGCCCACCTCCGCTGATGTTTATCACCTCTCCCGTATACTCGTACTTGTGAAACTCCCCACTGAAAAGAAGACTGCTCAGACGATCAATCTTCTGCTCCAAACGTATGATTGCCTCCAGCACGGTCCGGGTGCAATGATCCAGGTTGCCCTCGTAAAATTTTGATTCCACTGACGAAGACGACCTTGACGCGGCGTAGAGGTTCTTTTTTCTCTTGAACTCCTCCTGACTTATCTGGCTGAATTTTACAACCAGAGACGTTTCGGTTCTGAGGTATTTCCTCTGTTCTTTTTTCAATTCGTTCTTGAGATTAATAACTTCTTCTGTCATGAAGTCTGCTCCTGAATAAAGTACTTGTTTTGTACCCGGCTCCTGCCGGGTTTCGGAGGAAACAAAAGCTTATATAGCCTCCCTTGTTTTTTATTTTAGACAATTTAACATTTCTTTCGCTACTATTTTTCTGTCTTTGCGATTCGGCTGAGACAGTATCGCACAGATAAGACAGACAGTGGTCCCTGGCACATCTTTTTGCAATGTGCATCGATTACGATCTGGGCACCTTTTTCCGGTTCAATAGTGTAATCGAGACTCTTTACTCAAGAATAAGAGCCTGCCCGAGTATTCGACGCCAGCACCTGATTTCCCTTGACCTTGCCTGAGAGCTCCGCATATACTGACAGGTAACGGGTGTGCGCCGACCATCCAAGAGTTTTTGCCAGTGGTCTTCAAGTATCGAGATTTTACCGGTCAGATTTAGCTCCCCGCAAGTCAATTCGTCAGCATATGGAGCACTCCAGTGGAAAAAAGTGAAAACAAAAACAACGTTATATGCTACTGTTTCGGATACACTGAAGAAGATATTATCAGAGACTTTATCAAAAACCACGGCTATTCGTCCGTTCTTGAAAAAATCATGGCTGAGAAAAGAGCCGGTATGTGCCGGTGCGCGAAGAAGAACCCGAAGAAGCGGTGATGCATTTCTGATGTCCGCAAGGTTGTGGAGAAGGCAAGGAACCTCTGATCCCTTGATAAGATATTTTTAGTGCTTAAATTATTTGACAGAAGAGGTATTTATAGATCACAACCGGCAAGGAGGGAAAAATGATGGATCTCATAAATAAAATGTTTCTGACCGGTGTCGGTCTAGCCTTCATGACCAAAGAAAAAATAGAAGAGATGTCCAGGGAATTAATGGAAAAAGGCAGGCTATCGGAGAAAGAAGGCAGGCAACTCCTTGAAGATCTTCTGAAAAAGTCTGAAAAAGCGAAAAAAGATATTGAGGCTCAAATCGAGAAGATTGTCAAGGAATCTCTTAAGAAGATGAATATTGCCACCACCGATGATCTTAAAGCCCTTGAAAAAAAGATCAGAACGCTGGAAAAAAAACTCGAACAAAGCGAGGAGTCCGGGCAATAGATGCTTAGTTTCAAGAAAATTGGTGTGCTCGGGAAAACATACCGGCACATCAAAAGATACAGGCAGATACTTGTTATACTGTTCAAATACGGCTTCGGGGACCTGGTAGACACTCTTAAAATAGAACAGTATCTCCAGATCGGACTCCAGTTAATATCCAGAAAAAAAAGAGAGCATATTGAGAAGCTCACCAGGGTCGAGAGGGTTCGGATGGCCCTGGAAGAACTCGGGCCGACTTTCATCAAATTCGGACAAATTCTGTCCACCCGTCCGGATCTCATTCCCGTCGAATATATCAAGGAATTGTCGAAGTTGCAGGACCAGGTATCACCCTTCAGCTACGAGGAGGTAAGGGAGATAATAAGGGCAGAAACAGGGAAATGGCCGGAAGAAATATTCGAAACTTTCCAGAAAACACCTATTGCGGCCGCGTCAATAGGGCAGGTTCATAAGGCCACCCTGCGTGATTCCGAGGAAGTGGTTATAAAGGTTCAGAGGCCCAACATTCAAAAGATGGTACAGGTTGACCTTGAAATAATGCACCATATTGCTTCCCTTATGGAAAAACACGTGGAAGAACTCGGTGCATTTCATCCGACCAGGGTGGTAGAAGAATTCGCAAAAAGTATTGCCAAAGAGCTTGACTACACCATTGAGGCGGCGCACATAGAGCGATTTGCAAAGCAATTTCTGGGGGACGACAGTATATACGTACCGAGGGTTTACAGGGAACTTACTACAGAACGAATCATTACCATGGAGTACGTGGACGGGATAAAGGCTTCCGATGTCGACAGGCTCAGGGAAGAAGGCTACGATCTCGAAGTGATAGCCACCAGGGGTGCAGATCTTATAATGAAACAGATTTTTATTTACGGCTTTTTCCACGCGGATCCTCATCCAGGCAACATTTTCATTCTGCCCCGCAATGTTATTTGCTATCTCGACTTCGGAATGGTCGGCCGTATCACCAGGCAGGAACGACAGGACTTCATTGATATCGTCATCCATATCGTGAAAGAAGATGCAAGAAGGGCAGTGGACGCGATTTTAAGAATAACCAATTACAGTTCCGAGCCGGACCGGGAAGCTCTTGAACGCGACATAGCAGAGCTCATGGATCAATACCTCTATCTTCCCCTGAAAGATATCAGGACAGCCAAACTGCTTCAGCAGGCCCTAGAGATTTCATCCAGGCACAAAATTTTTCTCAAGCCTGACCTGTTTTTAATGATGAAAGCCCTCAGCACTTCCGAAACCCTGGGCCGAATGCTTTACCCCGATTTTAACCTGATTGAACACGCCAGGCCCTTCGTGAGAAAAATCTACCTTGGCCATTTCAGTCCAAGACGTATCACGGAAGAATTCCTTGACTCTGGGAGTCAACTTGTAGGGCTGATAAAAGACATTCCCGGCGAGCTACACGATATTTTGAAGCTGACCAAGGAAGGAAAAATAAAAATCGAATTTGAGCACAGGGGGCTCGATTC
>JALXAI010000034.1 GCA_026992215.1 Desulfobacterales bacterium
GTACTGGATACATCATGGGTTTGTTAAGGTAAACAAGGAAAAAATGTCCAAGTCCCTTGGCAATTTTTTTACCATCAGAGAAGTACTGGAAAGGTATCATCCGGAAGTGCTGAGGTTATTCTTGTTATCCAAGCATTACAAGTCCCCTGTGGACTTTTCCGACGTGACAATGCTTGAAGCGGAAAAGGGCCTGGAGAAGATTTACGGTTTGCTGGATGCGATAGAAGAAAAAGTCCGTGACTCCAAGGAAGTAAGTGCCGGAGAGGACAATATAAGAAGTGAATCGCCAGAACTTTATGAAAAGGCGAAGAGCTTTCGTGAAAATATGACAAAAGACATGGACAATGATTTTAATACTGCTGCTGTAATAGGCTCTTTTTTCGAGCTTGCCAGGGTTGCGAATCGTTACCTGGAAAAGATGGGCAGGAAAAAGGCGAAAGGGGTTCAGGTCAATTTGTTGAAGATGGTTCAGGGGACCTTCCGGGATAGCGGTACCATACTTGGGCTTTTCAACCGGGATCCCGGGATCTTTCTTGAAAGCCTCCGGGACAGAAAGGCCCGCTCCCTGGGTCTGGATGTGAAGCAGGTGGAAAAGCTCATTGAAGAAAGGGCAAAGGCGAGGAAAGAAAAGGACTTTGAGAAGGCTGACAGCATAAGGGATCAACTAAGAAAACAACACGTTATCCTGGAGGATACTCCGGAGGGAACGAGATGGAAGGTGGACGTGGAGTTTTAATTAATAATCAGGAACAGCTTGCACCAAAACGACACGGCTGATTTTACCGATCGCCGTGCGCCGCAAAAACGAATTTCTATTGAAAGCTTTTTAGGGACTGCCCGTGCAGGAAGCTTAGCAGCGATTAGAACCGGTAACAAAAAATACTTTTGGATAAAAAAAGGCCGATTTACGGGAATGTCCGTGTGTATCGGCCTTTTGATTTCGGTTTATTCTCGGTCGGTCATTACCCTCTCTGCTGCATGGGTATAATTACTATCTGTACTCGCCTGTTTAACTGTCTTCCTGCAGCGGTACTGTTTGTTGCGATCGGCTTGGACTCGCCGAAACCTATGGTTGTTATCCTGTTTGGATTTACCCCGTACTTTATCAGGGCGTTTTTAACCGCTTCGGCTCTTCTCTCGGAGAGTTTCTGGTTGTAGGCCTCGGATCCGGTGCTGTCGGTGTGACCTTCAATCCGAATCATCGTTTGTGGGTACTGCTTCAACACATTTGCCACCCGTTGAATTTCATCGTACGCACCTGGCTTGAGGGTTGTGGAATTTACGTCGAAAAGAACATCGGAACGAAATGTGACGGCGAGAACGTTTTGATCCCTTTGAACCATCACGTTATCCATGTCGGCAAGAGCATTCCTCATGGCCTGTTCCTGGCGATCCATGTAACTTCCGATAGCGCTTCCTGCCAATCCTCCCGCAAGGGCACCCGCTGCCATCCCTATCAAAGTGGCCTCGGTGCTTCTACCGATAGCCTGACCGAGACCTGCACCCACGGCAGCGCCAACGCCGGTTCCGATAACTGCTCCTTTCTGTGTTTTGGTTTGAGGACCGGCGCAACCAACCGCAAGCAAGGCAGCTATCGCAAGAATTACAACTAATTTCCTCATTTCTAACCTCCTTTTTAATGGCTGAAATTTGCACTTCGTGTGCTCCGGAATTGAACCAGCACCAGGGGCTTTTCAGGCGGTGTCTTTCCTTTTCACGAAGTGTTCATGTTCAATTCTAAATGAGAAAACGAATTTGTCAACTTTAATTCGCTGCACGTATACAAGTTACCGTCGAGAGTTAGTAACAGTGATGCGTTTGCTGGTGCCCGTTTTGTGCTTGACGGGTAATCTTTCGGAGGTATTTCCCCGTGTAGCTGCTGTCTTCTGTTTTCATTCCGGCTGTTCCCTTCCCGGCAGGACACTTTTGAGCTGGATATGGTGAGCTTAGAAATTGACAAAACCGGGTAATAGTGATAGTTCTTGCATTAACAATTTGCCTTCTAAATACAGATAACTAACAGATTCAGCTCCTCTCAAAACCGTCAGGGGGGAAACGAGTATATTTCCACAAACGCAAGGAAGGAGTAGGTGATGAAAATTTTAATCAGTGACCATCTTTCGGAGAAGGGTATCAATATATTGAAAAATACCCCTGGGTTTGAAGTGGACATCGAAACATCGCTGACTCACGAAGAACTCTGTCACATAATTAAGGATTACGATGCGCTGGTCATAAGAAGTGCTACCAAGGTTACCAGTGATGTAATTGAAGCGGCAGAAAAGCTCAAGGTTATCGGAAGAGCCGGGATAGGTCTCGACAATGTTGACATAGTTGCGGCTAGCAAGCGGGGAATAGTTGTGATGAATACCCCCGAGGGAAATGTGATAACAACTGCCGAGCATACTATTGCTCTTCTGATGGCTATGAGCCGAAACATTCCCCAGGCTGTTGCTTCCATGAAGGCAGGCAAATGGGAAAAGAAGAAGTTTCGCGGCAAAGAGGTCTTCAATAAAACCCTGGGTATTATTGGTATAGGAAGGATAGGAAGAATCGTTGCCGAACGCGCCAAGGGTCTCAAAATGCAGGTGATTGCTTATGACCCCTACATATCCGCAGATCTTATAGAAAAGCTGGGAGTTGAACCGGTTGCCTTTG
>JALXAI010000035.1 GCA_026992215.1 Desulfobacterales bacterium
AAGGTTCGCTTCATCCAATTCGATGTTAACGAAAAACCCGAGGTAAAGGCAGGGAAAAATAAATTGAAGATTGTTGTCAGAGATCCGATCCTCGGGAAGAAAGTCGAGATTGAGAGCGATTTACTGGTACTTGCTTCCGCGATTGTTCCGAACGACAACACCGCGTTGAGCAGGCTGTTTCACGTACCCGTGAATGAAAACGGATTTTTCAGGGAAACGAAAGACGAGGGGCTGCGCTTCTCTGGAGCACGCGTCGAAGGCGTATTTTTCTGCGGTCTTTCTCACTACCCGAAGTCCCTGGACGAAACCATTGTTCAGGCCGAGGCCGTTGCAGGCCAGGCAGCCGTGTTGCTGAAACAGGGAACTTACCGGGTGGAAAAGCAGGTGGCCGTGGTCAACCCGGATTTCTGCGCTGTTTGTTGTACCTGCGTGAGGACCTGCCCTTACGAAGTGCCATATATCGGTGAGGATGCTTATTCCGTTATCGACCCGGTCAGGTGCATGGGATGCGGTGCCTGCGTGACCGAGTGCCCCGGAAAAGCGATAACACTTCAGAACTTCAGTGACAAACAGGTATTTGCCCAGATAGATGCGCTCTTGTCTGCTTAGGACATACACAGAGACGGAGGAGACAATAATGTCAGAATTCGAACCCAAAATTATTTTGTTTTATTGCCAGTTTTGCCCGGACAAAGGAATTAATTCCGCGTGTTCCGCTGACTTTGTGATGCCATCAAACTTTAAGCGCATCAGAATTCCATGTGCAGGCGGCGTGGATATTTTGCATTTGATGCACGCACTGGAAGCGGGCGCCGACGGTGTGTTTGTCCTTGCATGCCTGGAAGGAAATTGCCATAACGATACCGGCAACGTCAAGGCAAGCAAACGCGTTGAGTACGTAAAGAAATTGCTGGAAGATCTGGGAGTGGAACCAGAGCGGGTCGGTATCTACCATCTTAATTCGTCTCAGGGGCCGGATCTGGAAAAGATCACGAATGAAATACTGGCGAAGATAAAAGAAATGGGGCCAAGTCCCCTGGCAGTTTCCGAAGCCGCGTGAAAAATGCACAAAAATAGTGCATTTCGGCCCAAATATAGCTATTATGGCTAGGCACTGCAACTTTAGGAAAGGTTGTATTTAGTCGACACGAAGAGGAGGAGAAAGGCAATGATTGTAGCGGAAAGAAAACCCATCAAGGAAATCCTGGCGATGGTAGCCGATTTCAAAAAAATTCTTCTGGTGGGTTGTAAAGGGTGTGTCACCGTTTGTAATGCGGGGGGCACAAAAGAGGTCGGTATTCTTGCTTCTGCGCTCAAGATTGCCCGCAAGAAGGAAGGGAACCCTATTGAGATCGACGAGATGACTCTTGAACGACAGTGTGACCCCGAGTACATAGATCAGCTGGAGGAACCTCTCAAAAACAACAACTACGACGCCGTGTTGTCAATGGCCTGCAGCGTGGGTCCTCAATTTATTGCCCGCAGATACGACAATACCCTGGTCTATCCCACGTTGAACACGTGCTTTATGGGTGGAGCTCTTGAACACGGGGTATGGGCTGAATTTTGCCAGGGCTGTGGCAACTGCATAATACATCACTTCGGCGGGTTATGTCCCATTGCCCGGTGTTCCAAAAGCCTCATGAACGGTCCCTGCGGCGGGTCTGCTGGCGGAAAGTGCGAGGTCAGCCCGGACATCGATTGCGTCTGGCACCTGATTTACGATCGCATGAAAGAGCTGGGAAAACTCGACCAGTTGAAAGAAATATTCCCAATTAAAGATTGGTCAACAAGCCGGGACGGCGGACCGCGTAAGATAGTAAGGGAGGATTTAAAGAAATGAAAGCTGGAAGCAGATTAGAAAAAGTCTTGGAAGCCGGTCACTTTGCTGTCACAGGAGAATTGGGGCCTCCCAGAGGCGCAGACGCTGAAATAATTAAAAAGAAAGCCGAACACCTGAGAGGTAAAGTTGATTCCATAAACGTAACGGACAACCAGACCTCCGTGGTACGGATGTGCAGCATGGCCGTTTGCAAAATCCTTCTGGAAATGGGCCTTGAACCTAATCTGCAGATGGTATGCCGTGACAGAAACAGGATTGCCATGCAGAGTGACCTGCTGGGAGCATACGCGCTGGGGATAAGAAACGTTTTATGCCTGTCGGGAGACCACAATAAGTTTGGAGACCACCCACAGTGCAAGAACGTATTCGACCTTGACTCCATGCAGTTGATTTCCACGGTTAAGCGAATGAGGGACGAGGGTAAGCTGCTTAGCGACCAGGAACTGGAAGGAGGGGTTGAGTTCTTTATCGGTGCTGCTGCAAACCCCTTTGGCGATCCCTTTGAGTTTCGCGTAACCAGGCTGGCAAAAAAGATCGAGGCAGGCGTGGATTTTATCCAGACACAGTGTATTTACAACATGGAAAAGTTCAAGACATGGCTCGATCAAGCCAACGATATGGGCTTAACGGAGAAATGTTACATCCTTGCCGGAGTAACTCCTCTAAAATCCGTTGGGATGGCGAGATACATGCAAAAGTTCGTTCCCGGGCTTGATGTCCCCGAAGAGTACATAACCAGGCTTAAGGGGGTGGAGAAAAAGAAACAGGCCGCCGAGGGGATCAAGATTTGCGTGGAACAGATCGAGCAGCTCAG
>JALXAI010000036.1 GCA_026992215.1 Desulfobacterales bacterium
ACATGATAAAAGAGCTCCTGGGCCATGGAGCGATAAGCGAAGTCTACCTGGCTTACGATCTTGGAAAAAATGATTTCAAGGCCTTGAAATTACTAATCTCGCACTTGCTTCCGGGCAACCACTCATTACCCCTGCTTATGAATCAAATCGAGGCTTCCATAAAACTCCGGCATCCCAACATAGTATCCGTAAACGAGATCGGAACCACCTCTGAAGGTGTTTTTATAACCATGCCATTCATCAAGGGGAAAAACCTCAAGAAATGGATGGACACGGAAAAGCTACTACCCCTGCAGGCCCTGAATGCAATTCTGTCCCTGATTTCAGACATCGGCAGCGCCCTTGATTACGCTCACCGGAAAGGAATCATTCACCGGGACATAAAGCCGTCAAACATAATGATTGACCGGGAAGGCAAGTATCACCTTCTTGATTTCGGAGCAGCACTGAGAAGCGGAGATTCACCCTCGGAGGAACGGCCGTTTTCGGGCACTCCACCATACCATCCGCCACGGCAATTTATCATTGGCACCTACGCAAGCACCTGGATAGACGTTTATTCATTTGCGTACATCATAAAAGAGTTGTTCGATCTTCACTTCTCATCCCCCGGGAGTCTGCCGGGCGAAATGGGAGATCGAATAAGAGAATCAAGAAAAGTTCTGGAAGAAGCCCTGGATCATGGGTCTGAAAATAAGTACCAGGAGATCAGGACGTTTTGTGATACCCTTTCATCAATCTTATCAAAAGGAAGCTGATAACTCTACGCGCAGATCATCAGCGATACATCCTTTGCCCGCGTTCCAGCTTTTCGGAACAAAACTGCTTTCGAGTTATTCGCTACCGGTAGATGGTTGGTTTTAAAGTAGACGGTAGCAGTGTCAGTTTTCCTTCCACGAGAAAGGCTACAGGTTAAAGGATCGGCCAACCACGGCAAGCACGACAACTCGTTTAACCTCAGACCTGAACTGGCACCTCCGCAACACCCTGCCACCCCTTCCCTGACCCGGCACTAATGAAGAGCACTAATTTCAACTTCACCCTCGGGCTTTTTCAGGATCAACGTCAACGGTATCAGGAGCGCAGTAAACCAGGCAAATAGCCAGAACACGTCATTAAAGGCGAGCATACTTGCCTGCCTGAGAACTTCCCCGTAGAAAAGGGCTAGAGCCTTGACCGGCGTGGCAACATTGGGATCATGGACTTTAAGCCAGTTCAGCACCGCCGCGAACCGCTCCTGGAAAACCTTGTTATAGGGCGTGATGTGCTCCACAAGGAACGACTGGTGAAATTGAGATCGTTGAGAAAGCACCGTGGTGCTGAAAGCCACACCAAAACTTCCACCAAGATTTCGGACAAGGTTGAATATACCGGACGCGTTACCCATTTTTTCCTTAGGTACATTAGCAAAGGTAGCCGCCGCCAGAGGGACAAAAAA
This sequence comes from Desulfobacterales bacterium, assembly GCA_026992215.1. Lineage (GTDB taxonomy): Bacteria > Desulfobacterota > Syntrophobacteria > B119-G9 > B119-G9 > B119-G9. The sequence goes on from JALXAI010000036.1 coordinate 1,439, forward strand.
GAGGCCCATGCCCAATCCCTGCACCACCCTGGGCCACGAAACGGCCATGAAATCAGCCTGGAGGTTAAACTTTGACATAAGCCACAGAGAATACGCCAGAAAACCGAGACCTGCCGCAAGCAGACTCCTCGGACTTACCCCTTTTTTCATCATTGCCCCTGCAACCGGCATAATGAGGAAGCTTGCAATTCCGCCCGGCCCCAGAACAAGTCCCGCCCAGAAGGCAGTGTATCCCATGAGTTTCTGCAAGTAAACGGGCAACAAAACAATGCTGCCGAACAGACAGAAAAATCCCGTATACATTATGAAGTTACCCGTGGCAAAGGCGCTGTCCTTGAAAACCCTTAAATCCACCACGGGATGCCTCACTCTCAATTCGATGATTACAAACAGCACAAGGGCAACCGCGGCAATTATGCTCAGGTAAAGGATAAAATGCGAATTAAACCAGTCCTCCCTTTCCCCTTTATCCAGCACTATCTGAAGTGACCCCAGTCCAACAGTCAGGAGAAAAAGCCCCCATTTGTCGATGTAAACCTTACCGCGTTTTATATAAGGCGGATCGTGAACAAAAAGCATGGCAAGAAAAACCGCCAGTATGCCGACGGGAACATTTATGTAAAACACCCATCGCCACGTCCAGTTATCAGTTATCCATCCTCCCACCACCGGGCCAAGAATCGGTGCCAGTATTACCCCCATCCCGAACACGGCCATAGCCATTCCGTGTTCTTTCTTGGGAAACGATTCCAGCAAAATGGCCTGCGATATCGGCTGTAAACCCCCTCCTCCAATTCCCTGGAGAATTCTCGCCAGCACCAGTATTTTCAGGGTGGGAGCAGAACCGCAAATAACCGAACTGCCCGTAAAAAGAATGAGAGAAAACAACAGGTAGCGCTTTCTTCCAAAGACGTTGGATAACCAACCTGTTATGGGGATAATTATGGCGTTGGATACAAGATACGAGGTCAACACCCACGTTACTTCATCGAGGCCGGCGCTCAAACTGCCCTGGATATGAGGCAGAGACACGTTTACTACGCTGGTGTCCATCACTTCGATAAACGTGGGAAGCATTACCGTCAGGGCAATCACCCACTTGTTAACGTGGATATGTTCGGATGGTTCACTCATAGGAACTACTTTGAAGCCGTTTTGTCGGCAAGAAGTTTTCCGTTTCTGTTACTGGTATCTATCGTAACTTC